>JBQGEN010000402.1:0-3387 GCA_052039615.1 Sideroxyarcus sp.
GCCAAGGTCAAGCCAGAGCTGCTGCGGCCAGCCATGTTCGACGAGATCGGCCGCTTCCTGACGGGGCGTTCCGGCGCTTTGCCGCGGGAACTGGCGCTGGTGCGGGATTTTTCGCGCAATCTGTAGTCTGGCGACGATCCAGTGTCGCCGCCCGGGGCCGAAACAACGGGCGGGTGGGTCGGTGCCCTTCCGCACGCACTGATTTTCCAGTACAGTAGCCGCCCCAAGAACCACAAGAGCGGACATCATGAGTGCAAAAGGGCAACAACTACAAGACCCGTTTCTGAACGCGCTGCGTAAGGAACATGTGCAGGTCGCCATTTACCTGGTCAACGGTATCAAGCTGCAGGGCCAGGTCGAGTCGTTCGATCAATACGTGGTGCTGCTGAAGAACACCGTCACCCAGATGGTCTACAAGCACGCCATCTCCACTATCGTTCCTGCGCGCGCCGTCACCATTCCATTCGACGCAGAGTGATGTCTGAATCAACGACTGCCGCCAATACGGCGGTATTGGTCAGTCTCGATTTTGGTGCACCGGATTACGCAGAAAGCCTGGAAGAGTTGCGTTTGCTGGCAGAGAGCGCCGGCGTGCATACGCTCGCGCTGGTAGAAGGCAAGCGGCAGCGTCCGGACGCTTCGACCTTTGCTGGCAGCGGCAAGGTGGACGAGATCGCGGCTCTGGTCGAGGAATTGGAGGCGCCGCTGGTGATCTTCAATCACGACCTGTCTCCCGCGCAGATGCGCAACCTCGCCGCCAAGATCAAGACGCGGGTGATCGATCGCACCATGCTGATCCTGGATATCTTCGCGCTGCGGGCGCAGAGCCATGAAGGCAAGGTGCAGGTGGAACTGGCCCAGCTCAAGTACCTTTCCACGCGTCTGGTCGGCATGAACATGGATATGGGCCAGCAGAAGTTCGCCGTTGGCGCGCGTGGCCCCGGTGAAACGCAGCTTGAACTGGACCGGCGCAAGCTGGACCGGCGCGTGCATCTGCTCAACGAGCGATTGAAGCAACTCAAGCGCCACCGCGAACTGCAGCGCAAGGCGCGTAACCGCTCCGATGTGCTGTCCGTCTCCATCGTCGGCTACACCAATGCGGGCAAGTCCACGCTGTTCAACCGGCTGACCAATGCCGGCGTCTATGTTGCCAACCAGTTGTTCGCCACGCTGGACACCACCGCGCGCAAGATATTCCTGGATGGGGATAGCCGACGCCAGGTGGTGCTGTCGGATACCGTGGGTTTCATCCGCCATCTGCCGCACGGCCTGGTGGCGGCATTCCGCAGCACTCTGGAAGAGACGGCGCAGGCCGATCTGCTGCTGCATGTGGTGGACGTGAACAGCCCGGAACGGCACGACCAGGTGGCCGAGGTGAACAAGGTGCTGGCGGAGATCGGCGCGCAGCATATTCCGCAGATCGTGGTCTACAACAAGATCGATCTGCAAGGCCTGGAAGCGGGCGTCAAGCGTAACGAATATGGTAAAATCGCCAGCATTCATCTGAGTGCGAGAACAGGCGCAGGTCTGGCCGATCTGCGCACCGCGCTGGCGGAGGTGCGCGATGCACCGGCGACCGAAACTCAGGTGCAAGAATGGCATCCACTGAACAACAACTGAAGTTAACCTAAGGCGGGATGAGCTATGGGATTGAACGATCCACAATGGGGTAACAAGAACAGCGGCGGTCCTCCCGACTTGGAGGAAGTGATGCGCAACCTGAATCGCAAGATCGAATCGCTGTTCGGCAGGTCCGGCGGCGGCGCATCCAAAGGCGGAGACGGCAAACCCTCCGGCGGCCTTGGTGGCGGCGTCGGACTGATTGTGCTGATTGTGGCGCTAGTCTGGGTTGCGAGCGGTTTCTACATCGTCGATGCCAGCCAGCGTGGCGTGGTGTTGCGTTTCGGCAAGCAGGTCGAGATCACGGAAGCCGGCCCGCGCTGGCACCTGCCCTATCCGGTCGAGACCGTGGAAGTGGTCAACCTGAGCCAGGTGCGCACGGCCGAGATCGGCTACCGCGAGAACGTGAAGAACAAGATGTTGAAGGAATCGCTGATGCTGACCGACGACGAGAATATCGTCGACATCCAGTTCGCGGTGCAGTATTTCCTCAAGGATCCGGCCGAGTACCTGTTCAACAACCGCAACCCGGATGAGAACGTGCGCCAGGCGGCCGAGACGGCCATCCGCGAAGTGGTCGGTCGCAGCAAGATGGACTACGTGTTGTACGAGGGGCGCGAACAGGTCGCCGCCTCCACCACCAAACTGATCCAGGACATCCTGGATCGTTACAAATCCGGCATCATCGTGAGCAAGGTCACCATGCAGAATGCGCAGCCGCCGGAGCAGGTGCAGGCGGCGTTCGACGATGCCGTCAAGGCGGGGCAGGACCGCGAACGTCAGAAGAACGAAGGCCAGGCCTATGCCAACGATGTCGTGCCCAGAGCCAAGGGCGCAGCGGCGCGCCTGATGCAGGAGGCCGACGGTTACAAGCAGAGCGTGATTGCCAATGCCGAGGGTGATGCCAGCCGCTTCAGGCAGATACTGGTGGAGTACGAGAAGGCGCCACAGGTGACGCGCGAGCGCATGTATCAGGATATGAAGCAGCAGATCCTCACCAGCACCAGCAAGGTCATCGTGGACCAGAAGAGCGGCGGCGGCAGTCTGTTGTATCTGCCGCTGGACAAGCTGATCCAGAGCACCGGCCCGGCGGTCGAGTTGCAGCAGGCAAAACCGACGGAGCAATTGACTGCGACAGCGGGAAGCGAAGCGGCACCGCGCGTGCGCGAACCGGTGTTCAGTCGTGAAAGGGGGGCTCGTTAATGAAACTCGGCACAAATTTCCTGGTGGGCGTTGTCGTTGTCCTGATCCTGGCCAGCATGAGCCTGTTCGTCGTCGATCAGCGCCAGACCGCCATCGTGTTCCAATTGAGTGAAGTCATCCGGGTGGAGACTACCCCCGGCCTCAAGTTCAAGCTGCCGTTGGTGCAGAACGTGCGCTTTTTCGATTCGCGCATCCTGACGCTGGATGCGCCGGAACCCGAGCGCATCATCACGGCGGAAAAGAAGAACATGCTGGTGGATTCCTTCGTCAAATGGCGCATCGTCGATGTGAAGCAGTACTACATCAGCGTGGGCGGGGACGAGGCTCGTGCGCAGACCCGTCTGATGCAGACGGTGAACTCGGCCATGCGCGAAGAATTCGGCAAACTCACCATCCATGAGGTGGTGTCCGGCAAGCGCGACGAGCTGATGCGCGTGGTGCAGGAGAAGACCGACGTGGATGCGCGCAAGATCGGCGTGGAAGTGCTGGATGTGCGCCTGAAGCGTGTGGATTTCCCGGTGGAGATCAGCGATTCGGTCTATCGCCGCATGGATGCGGAGCGCA
>JBQGEN010000403.1:0-1585 GCA_052039615.1 Sideroxyarcus sp.
GTCCAGCTGCCTTCGCGCACCTTCTCCTTGCGCAACCTGTCCTGCGTCGCGGTGAGCTCGGCCTCGTTCAGCGCGTAGATCTTGCTTGCCTGTTTCTTGCCGTGCGCGGGCACGTCGATGCGGTATAGCGGCGGTTGTGCGATGAATATCTTTCCGGCCTCCACCACGCGGTAGAAGTGGCGGTAGAACAGCGTCAGCAGCAGCGTGGAGATGTGCGAACCGTCCACGTCGGCATCGGCCATGATCAAAATCGCGTTATAGCGCAGGCCGGAGAGGTCGACGCTATCGGTTGGCGCATGCGGATCGACGCCGATGGCGACCGCGATGTCGTGGATTTCGTTGTTGGCGAACAGGCGATCCTTCTCGACTTCAAAGGTGTTCAGCACCTTGCCGCGCAGCGGCAGCACGGCCTGGAATTCCTTGTTGCGTCCCTGCTTGGCTGAGCCGCCGGCGGAATCGCCCTCCACCAGGAACAGTTCGGTGCGGCTGGCATCGCTGGAGCTGCAATCGGTAAGCTTGCCGGGCAACACGGCGACGCTGGAGCCTTTCTTCTTCTCCACTTTCTGCGCCGAGCGCAGACGCGCCTGCGCCTGCTGGATGGCGAGCTCGACGATCTTCTTCGCCGGCTCCAGGTGTTCGTTCAGCCACAGTTCGAGCGGATCCTTCATCATCGAGGAGACCAGGCGCAACGCTTCGCGCGACACCAGCTTCTCCTTGGTCTGGCCCTGGAACTGCGGATCGAGCACCTTGGCCGAGAGCACAAAACTCGCTCTGGAAAACACGTCCTCCGGCACCAGTTTCACGCCTTTGGGCAATAGCCCGTGCAGTTCGGCAAACGCCTTCACCGCGTTGAACACGCCATCGCGCAGGCCCGCCTCGTGCGTGCCGCCGGCGGGGGTGGGGATGAGGTTGACGTAGGACTCGCGCACCACGTTGCCTTCGGCGCTCCAGGTCAGCGCCCACGATGCGCCTTCGCCCTCGGCAAAACCGCTGGCCTCATTCTTGCGCGTGAACTTCTCCTGCAACAGGATGGGCGTGGCGAGTTCGAATTCGGACAGCGCTTCGGCCAGGTAGCCGCGCAGGCCGTCCGGGTAGTTCCACGACTTGGTCTCGCCGGACTTTTCCAGCGTCAGCGTGATGGTGACGCCGGGCAGCAGCACGGCCTTCGAGCGCAGCGAGAATTCGAGCTGTGCCAGGTTGACGTTCGGTGCGTCGAAATACCTGGGGTTGGGCCAGGCGCGCACGGCAGTGCCGGTCTGGTTCTTGGGGCAAGTGCCCACTTTTGCCAGCGGCTGCTCGGCTACGCCTTCGACGAAGCGCACCTCGTGCCGGCCGCCCTCGCGGTACACGGTGACCTCGACCTGTTTCGACAGCGCATTGGTCACCGCCACGCCCACGCCGTGCAGGCCGCCCGCGAACTTGTAGGCGCCGTCGCCTTCCTTGTCGAACTTGCCGCCGGAGTGCAGCACGGTGAACGCGACCTCGACCACCGAGCGGCCTTCCTCCTTGTGGATGCCGACCGGGATGCCGCGGCCGTCGTCCAGCACCGAGACCGAGCCGTCGGTGTGCGCCGTGACGAAGATGT
>JBQGEN010000404.1:0-1528 GCA_052039615.1 Sideroxyarcus sp.
CGGATCGGTGATTTGAAGTTTGAAGTAACACCAAGTTCAAAAAACAGGAGAAAGCTAAATGCAACCCTACGTCATTCCATTCCAGTCTCTGGGAATCGACAACATCCCCGAGGTGGGCGGAAAGAACGCATCGCTCGGCGAGATGATCTCAAACCTGAGCTCTTCCGGGGTGAACGTGCCCGGCGGCTTCGCCACAACGGCGCAGGCGTATCGCGACTTTCTGGCGCATGACGGGCTGGACAAGCGCATCGAGGAAGCATTGGCGACCCTGAATGTGGAAGACGTCACGGCGCTGGCGGAAGCCGGGCGCAAGATACGCGGCTGGATCGTCGAGGCGCCGCTGCCGCAGCGCCTGGAAGAGGAGATACGCAGCCACTACGCGAAGCTCTCCGCCGAGAGCGAAGGCAGCTTCGCCGTGCGTTCCTCGGCCACGGCGGAGGACCTGCCGGACGCCTCGTTCGCCGGTCAGCAGGAGACCTTCCTCAACATCCACGGCATCGACAACATCCTGCACGCGATCCGCGAAGTGTTCGCCTCGCTGTACAACGACCGCGCGATTTCGTATCGCGTGCACACGGACTTCACTCACGCCGACGTGGCGCTGTCCGCCGGCGTGCAGCGTATGGTGCGTTCCGACCTGGGCGCATCCGGCGTGATGTTTACGCTGGATACCGAGTCCGGTTTCCGCGACGCGGTATTCATCACCTCGTCCTGGGGCCTGGGCGAGATGGTGGTGCAGGGCGCGGTCAATCCCGACGAGTTCTACGTGCATAAGCCGCAACTGGCAGCTGGCTTTCCCGCGGTGATCCGCCGCGCGCTGGGTTCCAAGCAGCAGCGCATGGTGTTCGACGAGCAGCGCTCGGCCGGGCGCTCCACGCGCATCGAGCCGGTGCCGGCCGCCGACCAGAGCAAATTCTCGCTCACCGACGATGACGTGCTGCAACTGGCGCGCTACGCCGTGTCCATCGAGCAGCACTACGGCCGCCCCATGGACATCGAGTGGGGCAAGGACGGCAACGACGGCAAGCTCTACATTCTGCAGGCGCGCCCCGAGACGGTGAAGTCGAACGCCGCTGCCGGCGGCACCGAGAAATACCGCCTGCAGCAGCGCGGCGACGTGCTGGTCGAAGGCCGCGCCATCGGCCAGAAGATCGGCGCGGGCCGCGTGCGCATCGTCGCCAGCACTGCGGAGATGGACAAGGTGCAGGCCGGCGACGTGCTGGTCACCGACATGACCGACCCGAACTGGGAACCGGTGATGAAAAAGGCTTCCGCCATCATCACCAATCGCGGCGGACGCACCTGCCATGCCGCGATCATCGCGCGCGAGCTGGGCATCCCGGCCATCGTCGGTTGCGGCCACGCCACCACGGCGTTGCAGGACGGCGAGATCGTCACCGCTTCTTGCGCCGAAGGCGACACCGGTTATGTGTATCACGGCAAGCTGGCGTTCGAGGTGGTGGTGCACAGCGAAGCCGAACTGCCGGCCATCCCGGTCAAGCTCATGCTCAATGTCGGGAATCCCACG
>JBQGEN010000405.1:0-7035 GCA_052039615.1 Sideroxyarcus sp.
ATCGCGATCGGGGCGATGGTGGATGCGGCGATCGTGATGATCGAGAATGCGCATAAGCATCTGGAGCGGCTGGAACACCCCACTGCATCAGTCCCCTCTCCCGCTGGCGGGAGAGGGTTAGGGAGAGGGTTGAGAGTTGACAGCGAAAGTACCCTCTCCCCCGGCCCCTCTGGTGAAACTACTAGCCATTCGACTAGCCCATCAAACAACGATGGGCTAGTCGCTGGTTATCCCACAAGTGGGCGAGAGGAGCAAGACCTGAGCGAGCGCGCCGCCGCCATCCTCGCCGCCTGCAAAGAGGTCGGCCCTTCCCTCTTCTTCTCCCTGCTCATCATCACCGTCTCCTTCCTGCCGGTGTTCACGCTGGAAGCGCAGGAGGGCCGTTTGTTCGCGCCGCTGGCTTTCACCAAGACCTTCGCCATGGCCGGTGCCGCCCTGCTCTCCGTCACGCTGGTACCGGTGCTGATGCTGCTGTTCATCAAGGGCAGGATCAAACCGGAGGCCGAGAACCCGCTCAACCGCTGGCTCATCGCCGCCTACCGTCCGCTCATCGCCACCGTGCTGCAGCGCAAGAAAACTACGCTCGCCATCGCCGCCATGGCGATGCTGGTGAGCGTCTATCCCGCCATGAAACTGGGCAGCGAGTTCATGCCGACCTTGAACGAAGGCACGCTGTTCTACATGCCGACCGCGCTGCCCGGCATGTCGGTGACCAAGGCCGCCGAGCTGCTGCAGACGCAGAACAAGATCATCAGGAGCTTCCCCGAGGTCGCGTCCGTGTACGGCAAGGCAGGACGCGCGCAATCTGCCACCGACCCGGCGCCGCTGGAGATGTTCGAGACGGTGATCAACCTCAGGCCGCAGGACGAATGGCGCGACGGCATGGACACCGACAAGCTGATCGCCGAGATGGACCGTGCACTGCAGTTCCCCGGCGTGGCCAACTCCTGGACCATGCCGATCAAGGCGCGCATCGACATGCTCTCCACCGGCATCCGTACGCCCATCGGCATCAAGGTGTACGGCAAGGATCTGGAGGAAATGGAGCGTCTCGCCAAGCAGATCGAGGCCGTGGTCAGAAACATACCGGGCACGACCAGCGCCTACGCCGAGCGCATCACCGGCGGTTTCTATCTCGACATCGAACCGGACCGGCTGGCGCTGGCGCGCTACGGATTGGCCGTCGGCGAGTTGCAGGATGTCATCGCCGCGGCGCTCGGCGGCGAGATGGTCACCACCACGGTGGAAGGCCTTGAACGCTTCGGCGTGAGCGTGCGTTACCCGCGCGAACTGCGCGACACGCCGGAGCGGATCGCGCGCGAGGTGCTGGTGACTACCATGGACGGCGCCATGATCCCGCTCGGGCAGGTCGCGAAAGTGAGCCTCAGCAAGGGCGCGCCTTCCATCCGCACCGAGAACGCCCTGCTCTCCGCCTACATCTACGTGGACATCCGCGAGCGCGACATCGGCTCGTATGTGGACGAGGCGCGCCGCGCGGTGGCGGCGGAGGTGAAATTCCCGCCCGGCTACTACGCCACCTGGAGCGGACAGTTCGAGTACATGGAGCGCGCCATCGCCAGGATGAAGATCGTCATTCCCGTCACCCTGCTGCTCATCTTTCTGCTGCTGTACCTAAACTTCAAGCGCGTCACCGAATCGCTGGTGGTGATGCTGTCGGTGCCGTTCGCGCTGGTCGGCGGCGTGTGGCTGCTGTGGCTGCTCGACTACAACCTCTCGGTGGCGGTGGCGGTCGGTTTCATCGCACTGGCAGGCGTGGCTGCCGAGACCGGCGTGGTGATGCTGATCTATCTGGAACATTCCTGGCGCGACATCCAGGCGCGTTGCGTAGATGAAGGACGGTCGCCGACCGCCGCCGACCTGCAAGCCGCCATCATGCACGGCGCCGTCGAGCGCGTGCGCCCGAAGATGATGACCGTGGTCGCCATCATGGCCGGCCTGCTGCCCATCCTGTGGGGAACCGGCACCGGCTCGGAGGTGATGCGCCGCATCGCCGCGCCCATGGTCGGCGGCATGATCTCCTCGGCGCTGCTGACGCTGCTGGTGATCCCGGCGATCTACGCGCTGATCAAGCGACACGAAACAACTTCTCAACCCGTCAGAAAGGAAACACGATGAAATCACTCGCCTTCGCACTCGCCTTCGCCCTTGCCGCAACCGGCGGAACGACCCGGGCTGCCGAACATGCGCACGACATGTCGCAACACCAGATGGCGGCGGAGCCCGCAACGCAGCAGGGCACAGGCGTATTGAAAGCGGTGGACGCCAAAGCCGGCAAGGTGCAGATCGCCCATGAACCCATCGCCGGACTGGGCTGGCCGGCAATGACCATGTGGTTCGCGCTGCGGAAGCCTTTGCCCGGCAACGTGAAGGCCGGCGACAGCGTGCGTTTCGAGATGGAACAGACGCAGTCGAAAGCCTGGGCGATTACCCGCATTGAGCGCGGCCGCTGAACGGTGTTAAATAGGCTCGACCGATCGGGCCGGAGCAGCTTTTTCCGCCCGCCATGCGGTACGAATTTTATGTCGGGCATGCTGCGCCTATCCGGCGTATCTTGCGGATACGGCCCCATGCCGTGACCGGCGCACACCCACCCGGCTTGCCAAGGGAAGGATGGCTGACATGCTGAACGAATTCATCCACGAACCGCGCGTTGCGTACTTCTCGATGGAGATCGCGCTGCGCAACGAGATCCAGACCTACGCCGGCGGCCTCGGCATACTCGCGGGCGACACCATGCGTTCGGCCGCCAGCCTGGAACTGCCGATGGTCGCGGTCACCCTGGCCAGCCATGCCGGCTATTTCCACCAGGAGATCGACGCGCAGGGCCGCCAGATAGAGCATGCGGCGAACTGGGAAATCCGGCGCTGGGCGCAGCCTATCGACGCCAAGATCGCGGTGCAGATCGACGGCCGCACGGTATGGATAGGCGCGTGGCTGTACGTGATCCAGGGACACCTCGGCGGCCGCCAGCCGGTGCTGCTGCTGGACACCGACCTGGACGAGAACGACAGCGACGACCGCCGGATCACCCACCATCTATACGGCGGCGACACCCTGTACCGGCTCAAGCAGGAGATCGTGCTGGGCCTGGGCGGCGTGCGCCTGCTGCATGCCGTCGGATTCAAGATCCGGCACTACCACATGAACGAAGGGCATTCCGCACTGCTCGGCCTGGAACTGATGCGGCGTTATACCTACACCGCCAATCACCTGCGCCCCGGTGAAGCTCCCTATGACCTCCCGCGCGTGCGCGACCTGTGCAGTTTCACCACCCACACGCCGGTCGAGGCCGGGCACGACCGCTTTCCCTACGATCTGGTGCAGCGCGTACTCGACAGCGAATTCGACTTCGAAACGATCAAGCGCCTGGCGGGCGAGGAAAATCTGAACATGACGCGGCTGGCACTGAACCTGAGCGAATACGTCAACGGTGTGGCGAAGAAACATGCAGAGGTGTCCGGCGCGATGTTCCCCGGCTACAGGGTGCATGCGATCACCAACGGCGTGCACCCGTACACCTGGACGGCCGAGACCTTCCGCCAGTTTTACGACCATTACGTCCCCGGCTGGTGTCTCGAACCGCAACTGCTGACGCGCGCGGATTGCTGCATCCCCGACGATGCAGTCATGGAAGCGCATGCCCAGGCCAAGCAGCTGCTCATCGACAAGGTGCTGGAGCTCACCGGCGTGACGCTCAAGCCCGACATCCCCGTGTTCGGCTTCGCGCGGCGCATGACGGCATACAAGCGCCCGGACCTGCTGTTCTCCGATCTGGAGCGCCTGCGTTCGATCGCACGCAAGTATCCGTTCCAGGTCGTGCTTGCGGGCAAGGCGCACCCCAACGACGAGAACGGCAAACGCCTGATCGAACTGCTGTGCAGCCATGCGCGCGACCTGGCCGGCACGATCACTGTGGTCTATCTGCCCGATTACGATCTGACGCTCGCCCAGACGCTGACCGCGGGCGCGGACGTGTGGCTCAACACGCCGCTGCCGCCGCTCGAGGCCTCGGGCACCAGCGGCATGAAAGCCGCCTTCAACGGCGTGCCCACCCTCTCCGTCCTCGACGGCTGGTGGGTCGAGGGCTGCCTGGAAGGCGTGACCGGTTGGGCCATCGGCGATGCGGCCGGCATAGCCGAGGGCAACGCCCAGGCGCTGTACGACAAGCTGGAACAGGTGGTGCTGCCGCTGTATTACAACCGCAGTGACGGCGGCTGGGTGAAAGTGATGAAAGGGGCGATCAGCAAGAGTGCCTCCTATTTCAACAGCGACCGCATGATGCGCCGCTATGCGACGGAGGCATACGCGCGCTGAGTGCCGATTGCGCACACGAAAGGGATCGCCATGAACGACCTCACGGATCCTGTATGCGGAATGAAGGTCAGCAGCGACTCGCCGCATAGCGTGCTGCACGCGGGTAAACGCCATTATTTCTGCTCGCGACACTGTCTGGAAAAATTTCGGGCGAGTCCCTCCGAATTCCTTGAGCCGGTGGCGGCAGTTCAAACGACCGCGACCTACACCTGCCCCATGCACCCTGAGGTCCTCCAGCCTGCGCCCGGAAACTGCCCGAAATGCGGCATGACGCTGGAACCCGTAGCGCCCGTCGGTCCGGCAGCACCCGTCAGTACCGCATCGACCTCCGTCGAATACACCTGCCCCATGCATCCGGAAGTGGTACGCGTGGGACCGGGCAGTTGCCCGTTGTGCGGCATGGCGCTGGAGCCGCGCAACGCGCCAGTCGAGAACAATACCGAGTTGAACGACATGACACGCCGCTTCTGGCTGAGCGTGGCGCTGGCCTTGCCGGTATTCATGATGGCGATGGTGTCCGACCTCGCGCCGCAACTGGTGCCGGACTTCGTTTCGATGACCGTGCTGCAGTGGCTGGAGTTCGCCCTGGCAACGCCGGTCGTAGTGTGGGCCGGATGGCCGATCTTTCAGCGCGGCTGGGCCTCGGTGGTCAACCGCAGCCTCAACATGTTCAGCCTGATCGCGCTCGGCGTCGGCGTGGCGTGGAGCTACAGCGTGGTGGCGATGCTGCTGCCGGGCATCTTTCCACCCGCGATGCGCAACATGGGCGACACGGTGCCGGTGTATTTCGAAGCGGCAGCGGTGATCATGGCGCTGGTGCTGCTGGGGCAGGTGATGGAGTTGCGCGCGCGCAGCCAGACCAGCGCCGCGATCAAACTGCTGCTGGGCCTGGCCCCCAAGACCGCACGCATCGTGCGCGCCGACGGCAACGAAGAGGACATCCCGCTGGAGCATGTACAGCCGAATGACGTGCTGCGCGTGCGTCCCGGCGAGAAGGTGCCGGTGGACGGCGTGGTGCTGGAAGGCACGAGCGCGCTGGACGAATCAATGGTGACCGGCGAATCCAGTCCGGTGGAGAAGACGGCCTGCGCGCACCTCATCGGCGCCACAGGGCACGGCACCGGCAGTCTGCTGATGCGCGCCGAGCGCGTCGGCGCCGACACCCTGCTCGCACAGATCGTGCACATGGTGAGCGAAGCGCAGCGTTCGCGTGCGCCGATCCAGCGACTGGCCGATGTCGTTGCCGGGTACTTCGTTCCGGCCGTGGTGCTGGTCGCGCTCGCCACGCTGGCGGTCTGGGGAATACTCGGGCCGGAGCCGCGCCTGGCGCATGCCGTCGTCAATGCCGTGGCGGTACTCATCATCGCCTGCCCCTGCGCGCTGGGGCTGGCCACGCCGATGTCCATCATGGTCGGCACCGGACGCGGCGCTGCGGCCGGCGTGCTGATCAAGAATGCCGAGGCGCTGGAGACCATGGAGAAGGTGAACACGCTGGTGGTGGACAAGACCGGGACATTGACCGAGGGCAGGCCGAGACTGGTCTCGGTCATTCCGCTCGCCGGATTCGATGAAAGCGAAGTCCTTGCGCTGAGCGCCAGCCTGGAACGCGCCAGCGAACACCCGCTGGCTGCGGCAATCGTGAACGGGGCACAGGAAAAAGGAATCGTGTTCAGAACAGTGAACGATTTCCGTTCGGTCACCGGCAAGGGCGTGTCGGGAACGGTCGACGGCTGCGCCGTGGCGCTGGGCAACCTCAAGCTGTTCGAAGAATTGCAGATTGATGCGGGCGAATTGCCGGCACGTGCCGAGGCGTTGCACAACGACGGCCAGACCGCGATGCTGCTGGCATACGACGGTGTAGCCATGGGGCTGCTCGGCGTGGCCGATCCGGTCAAGGACTCCACGCCGGATGCGATCCGCGCCCTGCACGAAGAAGGCGTGCAGGTCATCATGCTCACCGGCGACAACCGCACCACGGCGGAAGCGGTGGCGAAGAAGCTGGGCATAGACCGCGTCGAGGCGGAGGTGCTGCCGGAACAGAAGTCTGCCATCGTCAAACAGCTGCAAGCTGAAGGCCGCATCGTGGCGATGGCGGGCGACGGCATCAACGACGCACCGGCACTGGCCCAGGCGCAGGTCGGCATCGCCATGGGCACCGGCACCGACGTGGCGATGGAAAGCGCGGGCATCACGCTGGTGAAAGGCGATTTGCGCGGCATCGTGCGCGCATTGCGCCTCTCCCGCGCCACCATGAAGAACATCCGCCAGAACCTGTTCTTCGCCTTCATCTACAACGTGCTCGGCATCCCCGTCGCGGCGGGCGTGCTCTACCCGTTCTTCGGCCTGCTGCTCTCGCCCATCATCGCCGCGGCGGCAATGAGCTTCAGTTCGGTATCGGTGATCAGCAATGCGCTGCGGCTGCGCCGCGCCTCACTCTGATCAGGCTCCATGCCCCAAGACACGAAAGGTCATCCATGAGCGGAGTCATCCTGCAATCGACCATCACCTGTCCGCAGTGCGGGCACCGGGAAGAAGAGACCATGCCGACCGAGGCCTGCCAGTGGTTCTACACCTGCAAGAACTGCGGTGCGCTGCTGCGCCCCAAGCCCGGGGAGTGCTGCGTATTCTGCTCATTCGGCACGGTGAAGTGCCCGCCCATGCAGCTCGACCCTCGCTCCCGCTGCTGTTAACACGCCCTCC
>JBQGEN010000406.1:0-2051 GCA_052039615.1 Sideroxyarcus sp.
GCTGCGCTCATGGGTGTGTTAAACAAACTGAGCCGCCTGAACCTGGCACTACTCTCTGTCATTGAAGTGAAGAAAAAAGATGGATCGGAGGAAAGATGACACTGCCGTCCTCGGGCGTGAGCATTTGTGCTTGCCCGATCATCTGTAGATAGGAGAGACCATGGACAAATCACCACATACCAGCGGCTTTGTAACGGTAAAAGGCATTCGGGCGAATGTTGTTCGCTTGCACTACCTCGATTGGAGCGGTAGCGGACCGGCGCTGCTGTTCTTGGCCGGCAGAGGCTGTAACGGACACATCTTTGATGACTTTGCCCCGTGTTTCACCGGCTTTTTCCGCGTCCTGGCTCTCGACCGGCGCGGGCATGGCGAGTCAGACTGCCCGCAGACCAGCTATGACATCGACAGCCTTGTGGAAGATATCCGCCAGTTTTTGGACTGCCTACAAATCGAACGGGTCATCCTGGCCGGTCACGCTCTGGCGGGCATCGAACTTACGCGTTTTGCCGCGCAGTACCCCCAACGGGTCCTCGAGCTGGTTTTCTTGGAGGCCGCCTACGACTATGGTTGCCCGGAATACAATGCGTTGAACGAAAAGAACCCCGCCTGGAAAATTCAAATTCCTGGCGCTAACCAGGATTCCTACGTGCTAGGATACGCGCAGATTCGAGCCCCCACGCTTGCCATATACGCGGTCAAAAAGAATACTTACTACGCCGCTCCGGATTACATGACACCTGAACAGCAGGTGGAGATGGTTAATTTCTTTGACAATGTTGCCCAACCCTGGGCACGTCACAGCATCGAACAGTTCCGGCAAGGCGTGCCGCATGCCAAAATTGTTGAAATTCTTGAAGGGCATCATTACTGCTTCATCCACCAGGAGTATCTAGTTTTTAGGGAGATGATAGCCTTTCTATTGAGAAATTCAATTGTTTAGCCGCGTTTCTACTGGGCGCGTTTTTTTCCACCTCGCCCTTTGTAGATAGCCAATAAATACAACCCCAGCTACAACCCCGGATGCGACTTTCAGATGATGACCAGGCCGGTAAAAAACCGTACAATGATGATCAGGAGGAATGATGGCAGACAAACAGGATCGGAACGGAATAGAAAGCGCTTCACCAAGAGTTGAGGGGCTACTATCTCTGAACCAAATCAAATCGAAAGAAGGAGTTAAAGAATCATGAACAACACACAAACTTTGAATCGGAATTTCGAGGCCATTGCCTGGGGCGCACTATTCATCTGGTGGGGCGTCACCGAGCTGGTGAACGGCCTCCCGAATGGTATCGGGATCATCGGGGTCGGACTGATCTTACTCGGAGTGAACGTTCTCCGGGCGTTGAATGGCATACGCATCAACGGCTTTTCGACTACCATCGGCATCCTGGCGCTCGTCTGGGGCGGGCTGGAACTGGCGGGGGCAGTCCTGAGCCTGCCGTTCGAACTGCCGATCTTCGCGATCTTATTGATCGTGCTGGGAGCGATCATCCTCGCACCCGCACTGTTCGGAAGCCAAAACCAATAAAGTGGAGGCATGAAATGTCTGAATCAAAAGTGACTGGGACTGGATCTCCTGACTGCCCCTGCCCGTGTAAGCCTGTCTGTGTAATCTTGATGATTGTGCTGGGCCTGCTCATGCTGGGAGGCAAAATCCGGCCTAAGAAGGACCAAAAATAATGGAAAAGCAACATCATCTCCGAAAATCAGAAGTGAGGCCGGACTGGACCTGCCGCCAGCTGGGTCTCGCAAATCTGCTGAGGATGGGTCACTGCGCTCCAACGGTGATGAAGACAATCCTGGATGGCTCATCGACTGAGAAGGAATGGCTGGTCCGGCTCAGCGCCGGAATGCCGGGAGGCATCGGCAATACCGGATTCGAATGCGGCGCGGTCACGTCACCTCTGGCGCTGTTAGGTATACGCTACGGGCTGCGCGAGGTAAATCGTGGTCTCCCAGTGATCTTCGACACGGGGTATGCTCTTTGCCAGCATTTTCTCGCATGCCACGGGACTCTTCAGTGCCGGGAGATTCGCGGGAATGACCGT
>JBQGEN010000407.1:0-10387 GCA_052039615.1 Sideroxyarcus sp.
CACGCCCACCATCGCGAACAGTTTCTGATATTGCTTGGTCAATGCGTTCTTGGGTTCGGTCAGAATCTGGATCAGTGCCGCCTCGTCCAGTCCTTCCAGCGCCGCCACCTCCGGCAGGCGCCCGACGAACTCCGGAATCAGACCGAACTTGATCAAGTCCTCCGGTTCCACCTCGCGCAACACCACACCGACATCCTTGCCGTCATCGCGCTTGGCGAGCTTGGCCGAAAAGCCGATGCCGGCTTTTTCGGAACGGTTGCGTATCACCTTTTCCAGTCCGTCGAACGCACCGCCGCAGATGAACAGGATGTTGGTCGTGTCCACCTGCAGGAACTCGGTGTTGGGATGCTTGCGACCGCCCTGCGGGGGAATGGACGCCTTGGTGCCCTCGATCAGCTTGAGCAGCGCCTGCTGCACCCCCTCGCCCGACACGTCGCGCGTGATGGACGGATTGTCCGACTTGCGCGAGATCTTGTCGATCTCGTCGATGTAGACGATGCCGCGCTGCGCGCGTTCCACATCGTAATCACAGGCCTGCAGCAGTTTCTGGATGATGTTCTCGACATCCTCGCCGACATAGCCCGCCTCGGTCAGGGTCGTCGCATCCGCCATCACGAACGGCACGTTGAGCAGGCGCGCCAGCGTCTGCGCCAGCAAGGTCTTGCCGGAACCGGTCGGCCCGACCAGCAGGATGTTGCTCTTGGCCAGCTCCACGCCGTCCTTGTCGGTGTTCTTCAGGCGCTTGTAGTGGTTGTACACTGCGACTGACAGTATCTTCTTGGCCTGGCGCTGACCGATGACATACTCGTCCAGCCGCCGGCAGATCTCGTGCGGCACCGGCAAATCGTCCTTGTCGGACTTGTCGCCGCCAATGGCGCTTTGCGCCTCCTCGCGAATGATGTCGTTGCACAGCGCGATGCACTCGTCGCACACGAACACCGACGGGCCCGCGATCAGCTTGCGCACTTCGTGCTGGCTCTTGCCGCAGAACGAGCAGTACAGCAGCTTGTCACCCTTGTTCTTATCCGACGTCATTTATATACCTCCGCTCCGAATCGTTCGGCAGCTCATTCAATGGCTTAAGCCCGCTTGTCAAGCACCTGGTCGACCAGACCGTATTCCATCGCCTCCTGGGCGGTGAGGAAGTTGTCGCGTTCGCTGTCGCGCGCGACCTCCTCCACCGTACGGCCGGTATGCAGCGCCATCAGATTATAGAGACGCTCGCGCAGACTCAGGATGTACTTGGCATGGATCTCGATGTCAGAGGCCTGGCCACGGAATCCGCCCAGCGGCTGGTGGATCATCACGGTCGAGTTGGGCAGGGCGAAGCGCTTGCCCTTCTCGCCCGCCTGCAGCAGGAACGCGCCCATGGACGCCGCCATGCCGATGCACAGGGTCGAGACCTGCGGCTTGATGAACTGCATGGTGTCGTAGATCGCCATGCCCGCGGAGATGGAGCCGCCCGGCGAATTGATGTACAGATGGATGTCCTTGTCGGGATTCTCCGATTCCAGGAACAGCATCTGCGCCACGATCAGGTTGGCGGAGTGATCGTTGACCTCGCCGACCAGAAACACCACGCGCTCCTTGAGCAGACGCGAATAGATGTCATAGGCGCGTTCGCCACGCCCGCTGGTCTCCACCACCATCGGGATCATGCCGATATCCTGCGGTTCAATCATTTGCGAGGCGGCGCTATGCAACATCTTCAGTTACTCCCCATCAGTTCATTCAGCGTGACGGCCTGATCGCTCACCTTGGCATTCGCCATAACCCAGGCGACCACATTGTCTTCCAGCACCAGATTCTCGATCTCGCGCATACGTGCGGGATCGGCGTCATACCAGCGCACCACTTCTTCCGGATGCTCGTAGCTTTGCGCATATTCCTGCACCAGCGCCTTCATCTGCTCCGGCTTGGCGCTCAGATCCTGCTGCTTCACCAACTCCGCCAGGATCAGCCCCAGCTTGACGCGCTTGCCGGCACGCTCGGCGAACATGTCGGCCGGCAATTGCATGCCCTTCGGCATCTTCATGCCGCGCGCTTCCATGTCCTGCACGGCCTGCTGCATCAGGCGCTGCGCCTCGCTGTCCAGCAGTGCCTTCGGCACCTCCAGCTCCGCGATCCGGAGCAAGGCATCCATCGCGCCGTCCTTGTTGCGCACCTTCACGCGGCGCTGCGCTTCGCGCCCGATGTTGTCGCGGATCTCGGCCTTCAGTTTGGCGACGTCGCCGTCGGCCACGCCCAGCGACTTGGCGAACTCGGCATCCACCTCAGGCAGCTGCGGCGCTTCCACCACGTGGGCGGTGACGGTGAAGGTGACCTGCTTACCCGCCACTTCCTTGCCGTGATAATCGGCCGGGAAGATCATGTCGAACGATTTGGTTTCGCCAGCCTTCATGCCGACGATGGCTTTCTCGAAATCCGGCAGCATGCGTCCGGAGCCGAGTACCACCATGAAATCCTTGGCCTCGCCCCCCGCGAACACCTCCCCACCCAGTTTTCCGGTGAAATCGATGCGCACCTGATCCTCGTCCTGCGCGGCACGCTCGACCTGTTTGAACTCGGCGCGCTGCTTGCGCAGGGTGTTGATGGTGTCATCCACATCGGCATCGCTCAGCGTGAACGTGGCACGGGTCACGCTTTCGCCGGCGATGGAACCCAGCTTGACCTCGGGATAGACCTCGAAAGTCGCGCTGAATTCGATCTGCGGCGCGTTCAGGTCGGCAGTTTTGATCTCGAACTGCGGATAGCCCGCGACTTGCAGCTTGTTGCTGACCGCGACTTCGGCAAAGGTGCGCTGCAGGCTCTCGCCCAGCACTTCCTGTTGCACCGAAGGGCCATATTGCTGTTCCAGCACCTTGAACGGGACTTTGCCCGGGCGGAAACCGTGCACCTTGGCGGTACGCCCGATGCGCTTCAGACGCGCTTCCATTTCGCCGCGCAATTGTTGTTGGGGGATGGATGCGTTCAAACGGCGCTGCAATCCACTCAGGGTCTCTACATTTGACATACTGACACTTCCTTTGAATTTAGGCTGGCTACACAAAACGGATTTCGCGGGTGGAATGATACATGAAACGGAGCGGGAAGACCCGCCCGTCCCCTCACTCCGGATGTGCCGGCACCTGTAGCAGCTGCCAGATATCGCGGTTGTAGTCCTGAATGGTGCGGTCGCTGGAGAATTTGCCGCTGGCCGCCGTATTGAGGATGCTCATGCGTGTCCAGCGCTCCTGATCGCAGTAGGCGTCCGCCACCTTGCGCTGCGCCTCCACATAGCTGCGGAAATCCGCAGCCGTCAGCCAGGGATCGTGCGGGCTCAGGATGGACTGCACCACGGACTCGAATAACCCTGGTTCGAACAGGCAGAAATGCCCGCTCTGCAGCAGATGCATCACGCGCGCCAGATCCGGGTCGGCCGCCACGATAGCCGCCGGATCGTAACGGCCACGAGTCGCTTCCACCTCTTCTGCGCTCAATCCGAACAGGAAGAAGTTGTCCGCGCCGACCTCCTCGCGGATCTCGATGTTCGCGCCGTCCAGCGTGCCGATGGTGATCGCCCCGTTCATCATGAACTTCATGTTGCCAGTGCCCGATGCTTCCTTGCCCGCCGTGGAAATCTGCTCCGACAGGTCGGCGGCCGGACAGATCGACTCCATCGCCGAGACGCGATAGTCCGGCAAAAACGCCAGCCGCAACAAGCCCTTGGTGGCCGGATCGTGATTGACGACATCGGCCACGGCGGAGACCAGGCGGATGATGCGCTTCGCCATGTAGTAGCCGGGAGCCGCCTTGCCGCCGATCAGCACGCAGCGCGGCGTCCAGTCGGCAGTATCACCGCGCTTGATGCGGTCATACAGGTGGATGACGTGCAGCACATTGAGCAGCTGGCGCTTGTATTCGTGGATGCGCTTCACCTGCACGTCGAACAGCGCCCCGGTATCGAACACCACGCCGCAATCGCGCGCGACCATCCCGGCCAGGCGCTGCTTGTTGGCCTGCTTCACCTTGCGCCACTCGACACGAAAATCCCTGTCCTCAGCGAAGCCCTGCAACGCTCGCAACCGGGACAGGTCGGTGCGCCATCCGTCTCCGATGGTCCGGTCGATCAGGCTGCTCAGTAGCGGATTGCTCGACGACATCCAGCGACGCGGCGTCACGCCATTGGTCTTGTTGTTGAACTTGTCCGGCCACAGCTCGAAGAAATCGCGGAACAGGTGTTGTTGCAGCAGGCGCGAATGCAGCGCCGCCACGCCGTTCACCGAGTGACATGCAACCACGGCCAGATAGGCCATGCGTATCTGCGGTACGTCCCCTTCCTCAATGATGGACATGCGGCGCTCCCGCTCGGTATCGCCCGGCCAGCGCAACGACACCTCCTCCATGAAGCGGGCGTTGATCTCGTGGATGATGTCCAGCAGCCGCGGCAACAGGCGTCCGAACATGCTCACCGGCCAACGCTCCAGCGCTTCCGGCAACAGCGTGTGGTTGGTATAGGCCATGATGCGGCTGGTGATCTGCCATGCCGCATCCCAACCCAGGCCATGCTCGTCCATCAGCAACCGCATCAGTTCCGGCACGGCACAGGTCGGATGCGTGTCGTTCAACTGGAAGCAGTTCTTCGCGGCGAAACCGGAAAAGTCCTTGCCGTGCTTGTATTCCCACTGGCGCAACACATCCTGCAGGCTGGCGGATGCCAGGAAATACTGCTGGCGCAAACGCAGCTCCTTGCCATTCTCGCTGGCGTCATTCGGGTAGAGCACCATGGTGATATGCTCGGCCGCGTTCTTGGCCGCAACTGCTTCGGTGTAGCTGCCGGCATTGAACTCATCCAGGTCAAATTCCTCGGTCGCTGCCGATTTCCACAGGCGCAAGGTGTTCACCGTGCCGTTGCGGTATCCCGGTATCGGCACATCGAAAGGGATGGCCAGCACGTCTTGCGTGCCCGCCCAGCGCACATGCGTACCGCCATCCGCGCCCGTATAGAATTCGCTGTACCCGCCGAACTTGATCCTGACCGCATAGCCCGGGCGCTCGATCTCCCACGGATTGCCGTTGCGCAGCCAGTGATCCGGCTCCTCCAGCTGGGCGCCATGTTCGATCTTCTGGCGGAACATGCCGTACTCGTAGCGGATGCCGTAACCGGTGACCGGCAGTTGCAGCGTCGCGCAACTGTCGAGAAAACACGCGGCCAGGCGCCCCAAGCCGCCATTGCCGAGCCCGGCATCGTTCTCGAGTTCGCGCACCTCCTCCAGCACGAGGCCCATGTTGCGCAAGGCATCGGCGGTCGCTCCTTCCAGATCGAGATTGAGCAGGGCGTTGCCCAGCGCGCGCCCCATCAGGAACTCCAGCGACAGGTAGTAGGCCTGTTTGCAGTCCGATTCGTCATAGGCGCGCCGGGTCCGACGCCAGCGCTCCACCAAGCGGTCACGCAGCACCAGCGCACAGGAGGCATAGACATGATGTGACGATACGCTCGCCCGGTCCCAGCCCAGGGTATGGTTGAAGTAACGGCAAAAATCCTCTTCCACGCCGGCCGCATCCATGGGCAGCGGCGCCATGTGCCGGGTGTCAGGGTGCATGGGGAGCAACGGTTTGCTGGCTGTCTTCATCATGTTCCTCCGCCTGAATGTCAATGAGGGTGAAGCGCGCTTCAGGTGACTTCAATACGGAACTTCAATTGCTCCGACTGGCGCGTCAGCGGCAACTCGAAGGTCAGCGCCACCGCCTGCATGATCTTTTCGAAACCCGCCTCGGATTGCGACACACTGAAGCAGGGTTGCGCGTGCAATGAGACCGGACGGTCGACCGAGATGTCCAGCTTGCCGCCCAGCACCTCATCCTCCAGCACAATGCGCTGCATCGCATCGAGATGCAGCACCTGACCGAAGCCGCCCATGACCTGAACCCCCTGCCGAAAACGCCCGGCCGGACCGTCACAGCTCGGCATGGCGAGGTTCACCGTCACGCGGAAGCTGCTCGCGCCGACCCCTTTGAACTGATAGGCGACATCCAGCCGCGCGCCGTCCAGCAGGACGGATTTGTGCACATGGCCGGCGCCCAGCGGCGCTTCGAACCTCGCGCCGGGGCCCGGATCGGCATGCACCGAGGCTGCATAATGCGGGCTGACCTCCGCATCATGTCCCGACCAGTGATCGAGAAACATCAGCTTCTGCTGCTCATCGATCACCATGTCCTCGCGCGTGATCTCGTGCTTGAGACTGACGCGCTCATGCGGATTGGCGATGCCTTCGCCCTGATGCTCGGCAGTCGGTTGCGCATGCACCTTGCGGTGGTAATGCTCTTGCGGCATGGACAAGGTGTCGGCGAAATTGTGGTGCAAGCGATAGGCATCGAATTCGCAGATCGCCGCGCTGCCATCCTGACGCAATACGGCCTGCAACAGGCCGTTCTGCAGGAATATCTCGTCGTCGCCATCCAGATCGAGATCGACCTCCGATTTCGGCTGGCGCGGCGCGACCGCGTCCAGCAGGGCCTCCAACTTGACGATGGCGTTGTAGACGGCGCGGCGCAAGTGCGGCAGGTAGAGCCCACCGAACAAGCCGTGCCAATAGGCATCGTTGGCCTGCGCCTCGTACAGGGCGTCCTGCATCTCCGCTGTCTGATTCTCCTGCGGCAAGGCATGCAGACGCCGTGACAGGCACAGCATGCGCTTGTGCATCCAGTTCGACTCGGGGTAGCGCATCAGGAAGTTCTTCCAGATGCCGCCGCGCAGGAAGGATTTATTCTGCTCGAACTGGCCGGAAGCCTTCGAGGTATGCACCAGGTCGGCGTATTGGTGCGCCGCCGGCACCGGCAGCGTCCACTCGTTCATCTCGATGTAGGATGTGGTCGGCAGATACACCACGCCGCGCGTCTTGGCGCGAGCATGGTAGTCGCAGTAACGTTCGGTCTTGATGATGTCGGAGGCCAGCACGCCTTCGATGAACTGCGTAAGCCAGCCCTTCTCGTACACCCACTCGTAGGTCTCCGGCCAGATGCCGAACTTCTCGATGTCGTCGAAATAGATGGCGGCAGGCGTCCCCTCTTCCCGCGCCAGGCTCTCCAGATAACTCACCGCCTCCTGCGCGGGCGAGAACGGCAGGCGGTAGCGCAGGGCTTCGGAGATGGGGAACAGATCGAGCTGGCGCCCGTTTTCCTCGGTGGTGTAATAACCATCGAGTTCGCCGACATGCTTGCCGGTGCAGAGGAAGTGGTAATCGTCCACGGTGGAATAGCCGATGCCCGCGTCGGCCAGCGACGGCACCACGGTCGCCTCCCACACGCGCTCGGTCAGCCAGGCGCCCTGCGGGCGCTGTCCTAGCGTCTGTTCGAGCTGGTCCGACATGCGCAGCAGCTGCCCCATACGGTCCACCTCGGGGATCACCGCCAGCACCGGCTCGGTATAGCCGGCGCCGACCAGTTCCGCCTGGCCGCGCTGCACCATCTCGCGCAACAGCACCATGTCGTCCGGATAGCGCCGGAGCAGATAGTCCAGCAGCCAGCCGCTGATATGGATGGCAAACCTGAATGCCGGGTAGCGGTGCAGCACGCGCAGGAATGGCCCGTAACAACGCACATGGGCATCGTCCAGAACGAACGGGAAGTTCCCCACCGGCTGGTGCGCGTGTACCCCGAGTAACAACGAGATCGATTTTGCCATGCTCTACCCTATCAAAGGTCAAATTCCGTCGGAACGCCGCATGGTTCCGCCCACCGCCGGCTCGCCCGTGCCGACGCTAATGACATGCTGCAATTCGAGCGGCGGCGGCAATTTCAGCAAGCTGTACAGATTGGACAGGTTGCGCCGGAACAGCGCGTCGAACGACGCAACGCTCAGTGCCGAATTGTAGTCGCCGAACCACCAGAACCAGTCCGATCCCTCGCAATCGGCCAGCTGCTCCGTCGCCAGCCGCATCTCTTCGTCACTCAGCCGTCCGCTCGCCATCACGATGTCGTAGCTGCGCTTGGCCTCACACAGCAGATCCCAGCCGCGGTTCTTGTCCGGCGAGCCGATCCAGGTACTGAACGTACCATACACCCAGCTGCCCGCCACCATCTGCTGCAATTCGCTCGCCGTCAGATTCGAATCCGCATCAGCCAGGCTCCGCACGCATTCGTGGAACGTGGTGGTCAAGATGTCGGGATGGGTCTCCAGCTTGTGGTACAGCTCGGACAGGAAATAATAGGCATTGTATGGATAGTATTCCCACGCGTTCTCGCCATCCAGGATCACCGTAACGACCGGGTCTTCCCGGCCCGGCGCATGGTGCAATATCTCTTCCAGATGATGGACGAAATCGGCGGCGGCGTCGTCGCCCCGCCATTTCGCGTACTGAAAGCCCACTTTGTCGGACAGGCCGTCATCGCGAAAGAAGCAGTGGATAGACTGGCCGCCGGTCTCGATCCGGTACGGCTTGTACAGATAGCCGGAACTGCCCGGCAGCGGGTTGTCGCTCATCTCGCGCCGCAGGCTGTTGGCCAGCACCGCCTGCCCGGTCGCGGTCCATTCGCAACCGTGTTCGGCCAGCAGCCTCAGCGTGGCGCGCGAAACACCGCCTTCCGACGGCCACATGCCATGGGGCGCGCTGCCGAAGTTGCGCGTATGGCTTTCCACGGCCCTGGACAGATGGGCATGGACGCGCGCCCGGCCGCCGGGATAGGACGGCGTTTGCGGCAACGGCGCATTCGGCTCGCTTTCGCGCGCCGCCGCAAAGTCCAGCAACAGCGGCATGATGGGATGGTTGTAGGGCGTGGACGAAATCTCGACCTGGCCGCGCTCCGCCAGTCTGCGGTAGCGCGGCACGATGTCGGCGATGATGGCCCCGATCAGGTCGTACAGATCCTTACGCTCGGCGTAGGTGAACTGGCTGCCCTTGGTCATCAGGCGCGCCACCAGTTCGCTGCTGCGCCGCACGCTTTCCCCCATCCACACGAGGTGATACCACACCAGCAAGTCGGCCAGGTACTGCCCGGACAGGTAGGTCACGTTCTCGCGCCCGTGCCCCTCCACCATCTTCTGCAGGTCGAACAGGTGCTGGTAGGCCCGGTACGGCCGCAGCATCTTGGTGTGCTCGCTCTTGAAACAGCTGTCCATGATGTGCTGGCGCGCCTCGTCTCCCAGCTCGTCCAGACGCTCGTAGCTCAGCATGCGCAGCAGCGGATCACGCGTCTCGCCGGACTCGAACTGGCGCTGGTAATCCTGCAACTGCTCGACCAGAATGGGCACGAAGTTCACCACCGCCCTGGCCCGGGGATGCTGCTCCAGGTGGAAGGCCATGTCGGTGTAGTCCTTCATGGCATGCAGGTACGTCCACGGCAGCACGTATTCGCCGTGCAGGTACTCCCGGTAGTCCGGCTGATGCATGTGCCAGCACAGGATGAGCCGGAGCTTCTTGCTGGCGATCGTTGCTGTATCACTTTGCTGCATTTCGCATCCCCGTGATTCTTCCAAAATGGATTCAGCGTATATGGTGGATCGACTGGCCCAGCATGTCCGGCGTCACCAGCGTGACCCCGCCGGGGGACACATGGAAACGATGGGCGTCCTCCTCGCGGTCCAGGCCGATATGCATGCCGTCCGGGATCTCGCAGTTGTTGTCGAGCACCACGCGGTTCAGCTTCACGTTCTTGCCGATGCGCGCACCGGACAGGATCACCGAATCGCTGATCTCGCTGCGCGATCCGACGCGGATATCCGAGAACAGCAGCGAATGCTGCACCCGGGCACCGCTGATGATACAGCCGCCGGAGACCATGGAGTCGATCGCCACGCCGCGCCGGTCCTCGTCGTTGAACACGAACTTGGCCGGCGGTAGTTGCTCCTGATAGGTCCAGATCGGCCAGCTCTTGTCATACAGATCGAGTGCGGGGACCACGCTGACCATCTCCATGTTGGCCTGCCAGTAGGCATCGATGGTCCCCACATCGCGCCAGTACGGCTCGACACCGTCTGTCGTACCTACGCAACTCTTTTCGAAACGATGCGCATACACACGGTAGCGGTCGATCAGATACGGGATGATGTCGTGACCGAAATCGTGTGTTGACTTCTTGGTATCGGCATCGCGGATCAACTGCTCGTACAGGAATCTGGCGTTGAACACGTAGATGCCCATGCTGGCCAGGGCGCGTCCCGGCTTGCCCGGGATCTCGTCGGGAACCGCGGGCTTCTCGCTGAACTTGACGATGCGATCCTTGTCGTCCACCGTCATCACGCCGAACGCCGATGCATCCGCCAGCGGCACCTCGATGCAGCCCACCGTCATGTCGGCGTCGCTGCTCACGTGAGCAGCGAGCATCTCGCCATAGTCCATCTTGTAGACATGGTCGCCGGCGAGGATCACGATGTACTCGGGATCGTAGCCGCGCAGAATGTCGATGTTCT
>JBQGEN010000408.1:0-1536 GCA_052039615.1 Sideroxyarcus sp.
TATCCTCCCAATAATCATGGAACAAATAGGCCTGCACATTGTGGCTCGCCAGAGCCGCCGGGAGGATCTCTCTGCCGAAGTCGGTACAGTTCGGCGACTGGTTTAACAGATCGTGCATCACCTCCCTTTCAAAGACGTAGATGCCCATAGAGGCGATGTAGGGCGAATTTGCCGCCTCTTCAGGGGTCAAGCCTAGGACCGTGGTGTCCACCTGCATTGCCGCGAGCGCGTCTCCTTTGGGCTTTTCGCTGAAAGCCGTCACCCGCCCAGTTCTATCGATTTTCATCAAACCGAAATCAAAAGCACGGCTTTCATCCATCGGTACTACCGATATGGTAATGTCCGCTTCGGTTTCGCGATGACGGTTGATGAACTCCGCGTAATTCATCCGATACAAATGGTCGCCGGACAAAATGAGATATTGATCCGCGTCGCACTCCGCGAACAACCAGAGATATTTACGGACCGCGTCAGCGGTTCCTTCGAACCAGCTCGGGCTATTCTGCGTTTGTTGTGCCGCGAGTACTTCGACGAATCCCGGAGAGAAACCGGCAGCCGCCAGGTGGTAGGTGCGCGCAATGTGCCGATTCAGGGACGCGGAGTTAAATTGCGTCAAAACATAAATCCGCTGGATCTCTGAATTGATGCAATTGCTGATGGGAATATCGATCAACCGATACTTCGCGCCGAGCGGAACCGCCGGTTTTGCACGAAGTTTGGTTAGAGGATAAAGCCGGGTTCCAGCCCCTCCGCCGAGAATTATTGCCAATACCTTTTTCACGAGCGCCTTTTTGTTCCCATTGTCGTTTTGCTGCGAACACTATTCAACCAGCCTTCGCAATGTCAACGGGCCTCGCGAATACGCCAAACTCCGTAGCAGCAGACTTTTTCTCTGCAAGGGGCTCAACCTTCAGCGGCTATTGAATGTTGTTGAAGTCCTCTGAAACGAAGCGAGACCCTAAGCGCAGCGTTCAGAACTACCGGCCGGGAGTGTGTCCTCTGGATCGCATGCAGCTCGCGAAAGCTTCTCCTTTACCGCCGGCCTGAGAAAGGGCTGCTTTGCGCTCGCACTCGACTGCGTCCTGGCTATAGCTGTTCGCCGGTTTCGCCTCGGTAGTCACCCCACCACCCGGTCCGGCACCCGTGGCTCCGCCGTACGTTCCTGATCCAGATCTATACGGTTGCGAAGGAGCACAGGCACCGATCAATAACAACGCGGCCAGTAGTCCAAGTTTCATGCGGGCATCCTCTTTCGTAAGCGGGGCGGTTTCGATTGTTTTTCCTTAAAAGCTTAAACAGTTTCAGCCTGTTCTGCTAGACGTATTCTTGCGAACAACTTTTGACGTCCATCTCCCAGGAATGATGGCTCTAGAAGATGCAAACACTAGCTGTATCGCCGTGCCGGATAAACGACAATGAAGCCGGCTATGCGTATCCAGCAAGGGCGCGTTTCGAATTAGCCGAAAAGGACATCGACGCTTATCATCGCGCCGCCGATTTTTTGAATATCAATAGCGTGGATGTCGTGTCCCCTGC
>JBQGEN010000409.1:0-1521 GCA_052039615.1 Sideroxyarcus sp.
ACAGACTCAAGGTGGGACAAACCAGCATCGTTGGCTTCGTCAGCGCTACCGGCAATCCCCGCATCGCCCTGGACGTGGGAGGGGATGCCGTTTTCTTCGATAACCCTGACCTCCCCAGCACCCGCTCCGAGATCGCGCTGCCCATGTACTACGCCAAGCAATTGATCGGCGTGTTGGATGTGCAAAGCACGGAGCCAAATGCCTTCGCGCTGGAAGATGTGGAAGTTCTCTCCACACTCGCGGACCAGGTTGCCGTCGCGATCCGAAATGCCAGCTCCCTGCAGGAGACCCGCAAGCTGCTTGCCGAGGCCCAGAACGCGGTGAGTGGCTACATTACCGAAGCCTGGAAAATCCTTCAGCCTCTGAAGCAGTCCAGCGGCTACGCAAAAGTCGGCTCATCCATCAAACCACTTGAGCAACCCCTGGACGGTGACCATATCCGTCAGGCAACTGAGCGAGGCGAGACGATCGTCACTCCGGGCTGCCTGGCTGTTCCCATTCGCCTGCGCGGCGAGATGATTGGTGTGCTAAAGATGCAGACGCCTCAAGGACGCCGATGGAGCACAGAAGAAGTGGATATCGTGGAAGGTGTGGCTGAACGCCTCTCCCTCGCGATCGAAGCTTCCACCTTGCTCCAGGCTACACAGCGCCGCGCGAACATCGAGCGTATCACCGCCGATATTGCGGGCAAGATTAGCTCGTCCACGCGCCTTGAAACCATCCTTCAGAGCGCAGCCCAGGAACTCAGCCGGGCCCTCGGCGGTTCCGACGTCCTCGTCCAGATCGAGCCTGTTGCGCTCAAGATGAGTTCTTCCTTCTAGTTCGTGTGAGTCCTGTCAACCTGTTGGCTTTGCCATCTTTGGCCTAATGTAAAGAGAGCTTGTTCATGAATCGACCTCCTGCCCCACAGAATCCACCCAGCCGGCGTCTCTCAGGCCGACTGTCAAGTTTCCGCGCCAGGCTGGTGACGGTCAACATTGTTATTACGTTTATCGCTATTACCAGTATGGCTTACTATGTCTATTATCGTGCGCAGGAGACAAACGCCTACCTCACAAGTCAGCTCGTTCAAAGCGTTCGCCAGAAAGCCGAAGAGACACTAGCCAGCACGGGCGATGAACACGCCGCTGAGCTAAGTTCATTCTTCCACGATCGAGCCGATGATGTTGCTTTAGTTGGCGGAACGATACACAACCTGCTTCAGCGCGAGCACGCTCTAAGCGCCGGCAACTTATGGAATGCAGCACTTAACCTCCAGCGTCTCCCAAATGGGAGTTGGGATAATCCCAATGAGGAGCCATCGTCCGTCTTCATCCCGGCCGCGCAGGAGTTGACTGTTCCGCTGGTGTATGAGCTCAATACACTTAAGCACAGCGAAACGAACCTGCCACTGTTGCTCGAGTCTGATCACGAAATTATCGCGATCTATTTCGGTGGCATGGCTGGCGAAACCCTCTATTTTCCAAACATTGACCTTGCCAACATTGTCCCGCCGGACTTCGACGTTACACAGAGGCCCTG
>JBQGEN010000410.1:0-6351 GCA_052039615.1 Sideroxyarcus sp.
GCGACATGGGCATCGCCTACGGCGTGGGCCTGATCCTGATCTATCTGCTGGTGGTGGCGCAATTCAAGAGCTACCTCGTGCCGCTGGTGATCATGGCGCCGATCCCGCTGACCATCATCGGCGTGATGCCGGGGCACGCCCTGTTCGGCGCGCAGTTCACCGCGACGTCGATGATCGGCATGATCGCGCTGGCGGGGATCATCGTGCGCAACTCCATCCTGCTGGTGGACTTCGTCAACCTGCAACTGCGCGACGGGGTGGACCTGCAGCATGCGGTGATTAACGCGGCGGCGGCTCGCGCCAAACCGATCATCCTGACCGGCCTGGCGGCGATGCTGGGCGCGTTGTTCATCCTCGACGACCCGATCTTCAACGGTCTGGCGCTGGCGCTGATCTTCGGCATCCTGGTCTCCACCCTGTTGACGCTGATTGTCATCCCGGTGCTGTATTACGCAACGCTGTACCGGAAATTCCAGTAAAATACTCAACCAATACCCTCTCCGCCCCTCTCCCGCCTGCGGGAGAGGGGCAACCGAGAAGGGCACTAAAACCCTAAAGGAGCTTCACCCATGAACGCAGAACGTATCGTCCGTATCGTCGCAGGTTTCTTCATCCTGCTGTCCCTGTCGCTGGGCGTCGCCGCCAGCCCGCTGTTCGTCAGCGAGTATTTCCTGTTCTTCACGGCCTTCGTCGGCCTGAACCTGTTCCAGAGCGGCTTCACCCAGATCTGCCCCTTGAACGGCATCCTCGCCAAGCTCGGCGTCAAAGGCAGTTGCTAAGAAAAGGCGGCACCTTTTCCATCAGCCCCGCCCACATCAGTCTGGCCCTGGCCGGATTGATGTGGGTTTTGCCTTTTCTGTACTACCACCACGCTTACCCCATCACCACCTTCTACCAGGAATGGGCCGCCGGGCTGCTCGGCCTGTGCGCCATGCCGTTGCTGCTGAGCGCGCGATTCTGGCGGGCGCCGGAAGTGCCGCGCATCGTCCTGCTGCCGGTCGGCCTGCTGCTGCTGATGATGGTGCAGTTCATCGCCGGACGCATGGAGCACTTCGATCAACTGCTGCTGCTGGCGCTGTACTTCCTGTTCGCCGCACTGCTCATGATGCTGGGGCAGCGCCTGCGGGAGGAACTGGGCTTGCCCGCCGTGGCGACCGTGCTGGCCGTGTTCCTGCTGGCCGGCGCCGAACTGAACGCCCTGGCCGGCGTCCTGCAGCATTACCGCTGGAGTACCTTCCTCGACCCATATGTCACCGCCAAGGTTTCCTCCGCAGTCTATGGCAACACCGCGCAGCCCAACCATTACGCCGACTATCTGGCGCTGGGGCTGATCTCGCTGGGCCTGCTGCATGCGCGCCAGTCGCTGCGCATCTGGCAAGTGACGCTGTTGGCGCTGCCGCTGCTGTACGTCATGGTGCTGTCCGGCTCGCGCAGTTCGTGGCTGTATCTGCTGTGCACGGCCGGGCTGGCCTTCCTGTGGCAGCGGCGCGACAGGTCGCTGCGGCCCCTATGGCATTACAGCCTGCTGCTGGTGCTGGGATTCGGGCTGATGCATTTCGTGGTGCAGATGCCGTGGCTGGAAGGCGCCGACGGCAGCGTCACGACCACCGAACGCCTGTTCGGCGGCGCGGCCAGCGGCGGCATCCGCCTGCACCTGTGGCGGGAAGCGGCCATGATCTTCGCCCAGTTCCCGCTGCTGGGCGCGGGGTTCGGTCAGTTCGCCTACCAGCACCTGCAATTGGCGGCGGACTTGCGCAACCCCGCCATCAGCGGTCTGTACAACAACGCGCATAACCTGCCGCTGCAGATCGCGGCCGAAGCCGGTCTGGCCGGCGTGGCGCTGCTGCTGGTCACGCTGGGGCTGTGGTTCCGGCAAGCGGCCGGGCACGGTGCCCGCTTCACGCCCCATCACTGGTGGGGCTACGCCATGCTGGCCGTGCTGGGCATCCACAGCCTGCTCGAATACCCGCTGTGGTACGCCTACTTCATCGGCGTCGCGGCACTCCTGCTGGGCATGTTCGATCACACCAGCTATCGGCTGGAGTTGCGTAGTGTCGGCCGCATCGCCGTGGCCGGCATGCTGCTGCTGGGGCTGCTGTCGCTGGTGCAGGAGCTGAGCGGGTACCGGCGGCTGGAGCGTGCACTGGCGCTGCGCGATATGGCGGCCAACGAGCCCGCATATGTGCAGCGCGCGCGCGCGGAGCTGCTGGCGGTGTACGACTACCCGATGCTGAAGTCCTATGCCGAACTCTACATCGCCGGCATGCTGGAGCCGGACGCGGGGCAGTTGCAGGGGCGGCTGGCGTTGAACGGGCGTGCGCTGCATTTCATCCCGACCGCGACACTCGCCTATCGCCAGTCCTGGCTGCTGGAGCGGGCCGGGCGGGCGGCCGAAGCCCGCGTGCAGCTGGAGCGGGCGATCTGGGCCTATCCCGCGGCGGACTATGCGATCGCGCGCGCCGAACTGGAGGCGTTGGCACGCAAAGACCCCGCGCGTTTTTCCGCTCTGTTAGAATCCGCGGTTCAAATTCATGAGGAGTATCGAAGTGCTGCAGTACCTGCAAAATAACATCTGGACCATCCTGATCGCGCTGACCAGCGGCTTCATGCTGTTCTGGTCTTTCTTCGGCAACCGCCTGCGCGGCATCCAGGAAGTCGACCATATCGCTGCCACGCAGCTCATCAATCACAAGAACGCGCTGGTCCTGGATGTGCGCGAACAGGGCGAATACGACGCCGGACACATCCTGAACAGCAAGCTCATCCCGCTGGGCAAGCTCGGCGCGCGCATCGGCGAACTGGAAAAATACCGCGACCGCCCGCTCGTGGTGGTGTGCCGTAGCGGCCAGCGTTCCGCGTCCGCCTGCGCACTGCTCGGCAAGCAGGGCTTCACCCAGGCGTACAACCTTGAAGGCGGCGTGATGGCCTGGCAAAAGGCCAGCCTGCCCCTGGAGAAATGACATGGCAAAGATCATCATGTATTGCACGGAAGTCTGTCCCTACTGCGTGCGCGCCGAGCACCTGCTGCGGCGCAAGGGCATCCAGGAGATCGACAAGATACGCATCGACCTGCATCCGGAGCGGGGCGTGGAGATGACGCAGCGCACCGGGCGCCGCACCGTGCCGCAGATATACATCAACGACACGCATGTCGGCGGCTATGACGACATGGCCGCGCTCGACCAGGCGGGCGAGCTGGACAAAATGTTGGCGGAACAATAATCAGGGGGAACAGCATGACCGAAGCAGCACAAACCAATACGCAACCGGTGTTCAACATCGAGAAGCTCTATGTGAAAGACCTCTCGCTGGAGATCCCGCACGCGCCCGCGATCTTCCTCGAGCGCGAGAACCCGCAGATCGACCTGCAACTGCAGAGCCAGGCCGCCACGGTGGAAGACGGGGTGTTCGAAGTTACCGTCACCATCACCGTCACCGCCAAGCTGCCCGAGAAGGACAAGGTGATGTTCCTGATCGAGGCCAAGCAGGCCGGCATCTTCCAGATCCGCAACCTGCCCGCGGCAGAGATGGAGACGGTGCTGGCGGTGGTCTGTCCCAACATCCTGTATCCCTATTTGCGCGAAGTCGTGTCGAATCTGGCTGTGCGCGCCGGATTCGCCCCTGTGATGCTCAACCCGATCAACTTCGAATCGATCTACCAGCAGCAGAAACAGCAGGCAGCCCAGGGGCAGGCGGCCGAGGCGGTCAAGCACTGATGAAACTAGGCCTGGCGACAGCGCTGTTGCTGTTGGGCGTGAGCCAGGCGGCGCACGCCTTCGACTTCATTTCGGTGGCCGAGCCGGCCATCCTGTACGACGCGAATTCGCTCAAGGCCAAAAAACTGTTCGTCGCCACGCGCTTCCTGCCGCTGGAACAGGTCGTAGTGCTGGACAACTGGGTCAAGGTACGCGACAGCACCGGCCGCCTGTTCTGGATCGAGAAGCGCCAGGTGAGCAGCAAGCGCTATGTCATGGTCACTGCGCCCTCCACCGGCGTGCTGCGCAGTCCGGAGCAGGATGCCGACCTGGTGTTCCAGGCGACGAAACTGCTCGGCCTCGAATGGCTGGGCAACACCGGCAACGGCTGGGTCAAAGTGCGGCACGCTGACGGCAGCACTGGTTTCGTCAGATCCGACGACGTGTGGGGCGACTGATGAATATCGCGGTATTGGGGTCGGGCGCATGGGGTACCGCACTGGCGGTCAGCTTCGCGCCGCGGCATCAGGTCACCCTGTGGGCGCGCGATGCCGCACAGATCGCCGCGATGCAGGAGGCGCGCCGCAACCAGCGCTACCTGCCGGATATCGTCTTCCCCGCAGAACTGAAGCTATCCTCCGATCTGGACGAGGCGCTGGCTGGCGTCGAACTGGTCATCGTCGCCGTTCCGGTCGCGGCGCTGCGCGGCACTCTGCAGAAGCTCGCCTCGTTGCCATCTCCGGTCTCCGTGATCTGGGTGTGCAAAGGGTTCGAGAGCGGCACCGCGCAATTCCCGCACCAGATCGTGGCCGAGACGCTGCCCGCGGCTTTCCCGCGCGGCGTGCTGTCGGGCCCCAGCTTCGCGCAGGAAGTGGCGCGCAGCCTGCCCACCGCCCTGACGCTGGCCTCCGGCGACGGCGAGTTCGCGCAGCGCACGGCAACCGCCCTGCATCATTCGCGCCTGCGCATCTATTCCAGCACGGACGTGGTGGGCGTGGAGATCGGCGGCGCGGTCAAGAACGTGCTGGCCATCGCCGCGGGCATCAGCGACGGCATGCAGATGGGGCTCAATGCACGGGCGGCGCTGCTCACGCGCGGCCTGGCCGAGATGACCCGCCTCGGCCTGCAGATGGGCGGGCGTGCCGAGACGCTGGGCGGCCTGTCCGGCGTCGGCGACCTGATCCTCACCTGCACCGGCGATCTGTCGCGCAACCGCCAGGTCGGCATGCTGCTGGCGCAACGCAATTCCCTCTCCAACATCCTCGATCAGCTCGGCCATGTGGCCGAAGGCGTCTACACCGCGCGCGAAGTGCACCGCATCGCCGGGCAGCGCGGAGTGGACATGCCGATCTGCGAAGCGGTGTACCGCGTGCTGTACGAGAACCTCGCGGCCGACAAGGCGGTCGAGGCTCTGCTCAGCCGTCAGCCCGGCAGCGAGTTCGACTCAAACTGAACCGCTAAAGCCAAGCTGCCGCCACGCCTCAAACACCGCCACCGCCACCGTGTTCGACAGGTTCAGGCTGCGGTTGTCCGGCAGCATCGGCAGGCGCAGGCGCCGTTCCGGCGCGACCGATCCCAGCACCTCCGGCGGCAGGCCGCGACTCTCCGGTCCGAACAGGAATGCATCCCCCGCCTGATAGCGCACCTCGTGATAGGGATGCGATCCCTTGGTGGTGAACGCGAACAGCCGCAGATTGGCGACAAGTTCGCAAAGCGATTCGTTCGTCCCCTCTCCCGCTTGCGGGGGAGGGTTAGGGAGGGGGAGGCGAGCATCGCGCGCCTGCTGCGGCAGGCTTTGCAGGCAAGCGGCGAGGCTGTCGTGCACCTGCAGCGTCGCATACTCGTGGTAGTCCAGACCGGCGCGGCGCAGCTGCTTGTCGTCGAGGTCGAATCCCAGCGGCCGGATCAGGTGCAGTCGTGCCCCGGTGTTGGCGCACAGGCGGATGACGTTTCCGGTGTTGGGCGGGATTTCGGGCTGGTACAAGATAACGTTGAACATGAGGAAAATGCCGAGAAGGCTTGTCAGTATGGGGAAAAACGGCTAACTTCCATTCCCGTCAGCAGTGTCTGCAAAAGTCACAGGGGGAATTATGGCGCGTCCGGAGAAAGTCCGCTTAGGTGATCTGCTGGTGCAGCAGAAACTCATTTCGATGGAGCAGCTCCAGTTCGGTCTGGAGCAGCAGAAGCGCAGCGGCCGCAAGCTCGGGCGCGTCCTGGTGGACAACGCTTTCGTCAGCGAGGACCAGATCTCCGAGGCCATCGCCAAGCAGCTCAGCATCCCCTACATCAACCTCAAGTACTACAACGTCAATCTCGAGATCGTGCGCAGCCTGCCGGAGAACCAGGCGCGGCGCTTCCGCGCTGTTGCGCTGGAAGAGCGCAACGGCGTGCTGCTGGTCGGCATGGCCGATCCGACCGACCTGCTCTCCTTCGACGAGCTGTCGCGCGTGCTCAAGCGCGACATCGATGTCGCGGTGGTCACCGAAGGCCAGCTGCTGGAGACCATCGATCGCGTCTATCGCCGTACCGAGGAGATCACCGGCCTTGCCAAGGCGGTGTCCGAGGACCTGGGCGACAACTACATCGACTTCGGCGCGCTGACCGACAACGTCGGCGTGGAAGAAGCGCCGGTGGTCAAGCTGCTGCAGACCATGTT
>JBQGEN010000411.1:0-1786 GCA_052039615.1 Sideroxyarcus sp.
CTCCGGGTCTGCGCCCGTGCTGCAGGGCAAGACCCCGACCATCACGGACACTTTGGGAGAATCCAGCGGCTACCTCGCCCTGCGCTCGATGTACCCGCGCACCTGGCTCCCTGCCGCATTCGCGGACCGCGGCCTGACCGCCTATGGCGCGGCCACCTTCGGCAGCGACGCGCTGGGCTGGCACAACTACACCGCGAACGTACTGTGGGAGACTTCGCAACATGAAGCGCTCGGCAGCCTCAGCTACGACTATCTCGGCCGGCACTTCTTCAATTTCTCGCGCAACCTGTGGGCGCGCGACTGGACAGGCTCAGGCAACGACGAGACCACCACGCTGTACGACCGCACCACCGATGCGCAGTGGGCCTCGATGCTGCCCTGGCTGCAGAGCGAGCGCCGCATCTATCTCGGCATCGGCGCGGCGCTACAGACCACCGAGCGCGTGCAGGTCGCCGGCCTCACCACCCAGGCGGAAGACGAGCGCCTCGCCGCGACCTTCCTGCGTTACGACACGCGCAACAGCAACTGGTACGCAGACGGCTTCAATCGCGGCAACCTCAGCACGCTGCTGTACGAGAGTTATCGGCCGTTCCTCAGCTTCTACGACGGCCATGTCGTCCGTTTCGACACGCGCGGCTACCTGCCGCTCGGCGCAACGGTGCTCAGCGCCAGATGGACGGAAGCGCGCGCGCACGGCATCACCGAGGCATTCCAGCTCGGCGGCGCATCCGAATACGATCTGACGCAAGCGCCCATGCTCAACCAGCGCGACCTGCCGTTGCGCGGCTATCTGGGCAGCGAAACGGCGTTGCGCGGGCAGAACGCCCGCACCGCCAGCATCGAGTGGCGCACGCCGCTCGCCGATATCGACCGCCACGCCATGACCCCGCCGGTCGGCATCAACCGCCTGTCAGCGGCGCTGTTCCTGGATGCCGGGAGCACCTGGGACAACGGCAATCCGCGCTCGCGCTACTACCGCGGCGCCGGCATCGAACTGCTCAGCGAGCTCAAGGTGTATTACCAGATCCCCCTCCCGCTGCGGTTGGGCATCGCGCGCGGCATGGACGATCCCGGCGGGACGCGGGTGTACCTCCAGTTGGGAATATTCTACTGACGGAAAGACCAGCCGCGCGGGCCGTTCTGACCTGGCTCGGAACCGCCTGCCTCCGTCGGCACGGAGCCGCTCAGATCAGAGATGCTGCTTCCTGATATGGCGCAACAAGCCGTGTGCCGCGTCCTCCACCAGATCCAGCACCTGCTCGAAACCATCCGCGCCGCCGTAATAGGGATCGGGCACTTCGCGTTCGGCATGGCGTTCGGCGAATTCCAGGAACAGGCCGAGATGGCTTTCTGCATCGCGCGGGCGCAGCCGTTCGAGAATGGAAAGATTCGCCTCGTCCATCGCCAGCACGTAATCGAAGCGGGAAAAATCGGCCCTATCCACCTGCCGCCCGCGCAGCTTGCTCATGTCGTAGCCGCGCTGTTTCGCGGCACGCTGCGTGCGCGCATCCGGTGCATCGCCGATATGGTAGTCGTGGGTGCCGGCGGAATCGATGTGGATGCGCTCGGCCAAGCCTTCCTTCTCGACGTAGTGACGGAACACGGCTTCGGCGGTGGGGGATCTGCAGATGTTTCCCATGCAGACGAACAGGACTTTGACCTTCATGCTTCAACTCACAACGGCGAAATGAACACGCTCTCGCGCAGTTTCTTCAACTGGTCGCGCAACTGCGCAGCCTTCTCGAACTCCAGGTTCTTCGCGGCCTGCAGCATCTCCTTCTCCAGC
>JBQGEN010000412.1:0-8389 GCA_052039615.1 Sideroxyarcus sp.
ACGATCTTCTTCAGCATGGCTTGGGCGTCAGCGAACAGCTTGGTCGCTTCCACGCCCACCACTTCGTCCTGCAATATCTTGGGGTAACGTCCAGCCAGTTCCCAGGCCTGGAAAAACGGCGTCCAGTCGATGAAATCGACGAGGATGTCGAGCGGGTAATTCCCCAGCTTCTGCACGCCGAGCAGCTTGGGCTTGGGCGGCGAATACTTCTTCCAGTCGGTCTTCAGGCCATGCGCGCGTGCTTCCGCCAGGGCGACATAGTGGGCCTTGCCCTTCTTGCCCTCGTGCTGGTCGCGCGCCGCCTGGTAGTCGGCCTTGAGTTCGGCGACATAGCCGTCGCGCAGGGTCGAAGAAAGCAGGTTGCTGCACACGCCGACTGCGCGGGAGGCGTCGGTGACGTACACCACGGTGCCGCTCGGGTAGTTGGGCTCGATTTTCACCGCAGTGTGCACGCGCGAAGTGGTGGCGCCGCCGATGAGCAGCGGGATCTTGAACCCTTGGCGCTCCATCTCTTTCGCCACATGCGCCATCTCTTCCAGCGATGGAGTGATGAGGCCGGAAAGACCGATGATGTCGACCTTGTGTTCGCGCGCGGCGTCCAGTATCTGCTGGGCGGGCACCATCACGCCCATATTGATGACTTCGAAGTTGTTGCACTGCAGCACCACGGTGACGATGTTCTTGCCGATGTCGTGCACGTCGCCCTTCACGGTCGCCATCAGTATCTTGCCCTTGGGCTTGGTGTCGCCGGAGCGCAGTTTTTCCGCTTCGATGTAGGGAATCAAATGCGCCACGGCCTGCTTCATCACGCGCGCCGACTTCACCACCTGCGGCAGGAACATCTTGCCCGCGCCGAACAGGTCGCCGACCACGTTCATGCCGGTCATCAGCGGGCCTTCGATCACCTCGACCGGCTGCACAGCCTGCAGGCGCGCCTCTTCGGTGTCCTCGACGATGAAGGTGGTGATGCCGCGCACCAGCGCGTGGGTCAGGCGTTCCTGCACCGTGCCTTTGCGCCATTCCAGATCTTCCACCTGCGCTTTGCCGCCGCCTTTGAAGTTCTCGGCCAGTGCGACCAGCTTCTCGCCCGCGTCTTTGCTGCGGTTCAGCACCACATCTTCAACCGCTTCGCGCAGGTCCTTCGGCAATTCCTCGTACACGCCAAGTTGCCCCGCGTTGACGATGCCCATGTTCATGCCCGCCTTGATGGCGTGATACAGGAACACGGTATGGATGGCTTCGCGCACCGGCTCGTTGCCGCGGAAAGAGAACGACACGTTGGACACGCCGCCGCTGATCTTGGCGTAGGGCAGGTTCTTCCTGATCCACGCGGTGGCGTTGATGAAGTCCACGGCGTAATTGTCGTGCTCCTCGATGCCCGTGGCGATGGCGAAGATGTTCGGGTCGAAGATGATGTCTTCGGGCGGGAAGCCGACCTTGTTCACCAGGATGTCGTAGCTGCGCTTGCAGATCTCGGTCTTGCGCGCATAGGTATCGGCCTGGCCTGCTTCATCGAACGCCATCACCACCGCCGCCGCGCCGTATTTGCGCACGAGGGCCGCGTATTTGACGAAGTTCTCCTCGCCTTCCTTGAGCGAGATAGAGTTTACGATGCTCTTGCCCTGCACGCATTTCAGGCCCGCCTCGATGATCTCCCACTTGGAGGAGTCGATCATCACCGGTACCTTGCTGATGTCCGGCTCGGAGGCAATGAGGTTGAGGAACTTCACCATGGCGGCCTTGCCGTCCAGCATGGCGTCGTCCATGTTGATGTCGATGACCTGCGCACCCGCCTCGACCTGCTGTTTGCATATCTCCAGCGCTTCTTCGTACTGGCCTTCCATGATCAGGCGCTTGAACTTGGCCGAACCGGCCACGTTGCAGCGCTCGCCGACGTTGACGAACAGCGACTGGTCGCCGATGTTGAACGGCTCCAGCCCGGACAGGCGGCACTCCACCGGGTTGCTCGGAATCTTGCGCGGTGCAATGTCCTTCACCGTCTCGGCGATGGCCTTGATGAAGTCGGGCGAGGTGCCGCAGCAACCGCCGATGATGTTGAGGAAGCCGCTCTCGGCCCACTCCTTGATCTGCCCGGCCATGTTCTCGGGCGTGTCGTCGTAGCCGGTCGGTGCAAGCGGGTTGGGCAGACCGGCATTCGGATGCGCTGACACGTAGCAATTGGCGACGCGCGACATCTCTTCCACATACTGGCGCAGTTCCTCAGCGCCGAGGGCGCAGTTGAGGCCGATGGAAAGAGGCTTGGCATGGGCCAGCGAGTTGTAGAAGGCTTCGGTGACTTGTCCCGTCAGCGTTCTGCCTGAAGCATCGGTGATGGTGCCGGAGATCATGATCGGCAGCGACGTGCCGCGCTGCTCGAACACTTGCTGCACCGCGAAGATGGCGGCCTTGGCATTCAAGGTATCGAAGATGGTCTCGATCAGCAGCAGGTCGGCGCCGCCGTCCATCAGGCCGCGTGTCGCTTCGGCGTAATCGGCCACCAACTGGTCGAAGCTGATGTTGCGCGCCGCCGGGTCGCTCACGTCGGGCGAGATGGTAGCGGTCTTGTCGGTGGGGCCGAGCACGCCGGCGACGAAGCGCGGCTTGTCCGCCGTGGCGTATTCATCGCAGGCCTCGCGCGCCAACGCGGCACCGGCCTTGTTCAATTCGTAGTTCAGCGACTCCATGCCGTAGGCTTTCAGCGTCGTCGCGTTCGCGCCGAAGGTATCGGTCTCGATGATGTCCGCGCCCGCGGCCAGGTATTCGCGATGGATGCCTTTGATGACTTCGGGCTTGGTCAGCACCAACAGGTCATTGTTGCCCTTGAGGTCCTTGGGCCAGTCCTTGAAACGCTCGCCGCGATAGTCCGTCTCGGTCAGCTTGTGGCGCTGGACCATGGTGCCCATGGCGCCGTCAAGGATGAGGATGCGTTGTTGCAGGAGTTTTTCTATCGGGTGGCTCATGGTGCGCGGCTCAGGAAACGAGGGCGGATTTTAGCATGCGCGGGGGGCGCGGCCCCAGCCTGCGGCATGCTCCGGTGTGCCCTCAGGGCGCGAGCGCCACACGGTTACGGCCGTTCTTCTTGGCCGCATACACGCCTTGGTCCGCCGCCTTGATCAGCGCCTCGAAGTTGCGCATCCCTTCCTTGCGTAGCGCCACGCCGATGCTGACGCTGCCGTGCCACTCGCCGCCGCCGGCGGGCACACGCAGCGCGGCCACCGCTTGGCGCATCTTCTCGGCCAGGCGAACCGCGCCTTCCTGCGGCGTGTGGGTACAGATGACGAAGAACTCGTCCCCGCCCAGCCTGCTCACCACGTCGTCGGTGCGCAGGGCATGGCGCAATTCCCGCGCCAGCTTGCGCAGCACCTCATCCCCGGCATCATGCCCGTAGTTGTCATTGATCGGCTTGAAGCCGTCGGCATCTATCATCATGCAGGCCAATGGAGTGCCGTTACTGACGGATTCGTCCCATGCGCGTTCCAGGCAATTCAGGGCGTAGCGGCGGTTGGGCAGGCCGGTGAGCACATCGGTCAGTGCGATCTCTTCCAGTTTCCGGTTGGCCTGGGCCAGTTCCTTGGTGCGTTCCGCCACTCTGGCTTCCAGCGTCTCGTTCAAGTGCTGCAGCTCGTGGTTGCGCTCCGAGACTTGCCGGAACAGGCCGGTCAGCGCGTACAGCAAGGGTTCCACCGCGCCCTCTTTCATGCGCTCCTCGGCAATGAATGCGTCGGCCGCAGTCTGCCCGGATCTGATGGCGTTGATCTGCTTGGCCATGGACTGGTCGGAGCCGAGGATGTGGTAGGCCAGCCAATACACGAGGAACTTCAGCAGCGGTTTGGCCTTGTCCGGGCTTTCCGGCGCGAACGTGCTGTGCAGCTGCGTCACTTCCTGCAGGAAATTGAGGTGCTCCTGGCGGTGGTGCTCCTGATGGCGCGGGTCGACTCCCGTCTCGTTCATGAGCGACTCTTCTTCCCGGAAATGATACTGGGCATAAGCCGCCAGCTCCCCGAACACCGTTTCGATATCTTCGAACTCCACATCTTCCGACCGCGTCAGCAGTTCGCCGAACTGGTTGATCACGTCCACCAGGTGGTGGTGCTGTTCATCGACCTTCTCCAGGCCAGTGACGAAATGCTGGTCCCAACGGAATGACTCCATGATGTTCCTCCCGAATTAGCCGCCCCTGAAAACAACCTGTTATGACTGCCTGTCCATCCTGCGATATTGCACCGCTTCGGCGATATGCGCATTGTGAATGTTCTCGCTGCCCGCCAGATCGGCGATGGTGCGCGCCACCTTGAGCACGCGATGATAGGCACGCGCCGAGAGGTTCAGGCGCGTGATCGCCTGCCTGAGCAGCGCTTCCCCTTGCGCGTCCGGCGCACACAGGGAATCGATCTCGGTAACGGAGAGTAGCGCGTTCGGCTTGCCTTGTCGCGCCTGCTGGCGCTGGCGCGCGGCTTCCACTCTGACCTGGATGATCGCGCTGCTTTCGCCGTCGGATTGCCTGAGCAAATCCTCCTGCGCCACGGCAGGCACTTCGACCTGGATGTCGATGCGGTCCAGCAAAGGGCCGGATATCTTGCCGCGATAGCGCGCCACCTGGTCCGGGGTACAGCGGCACTTGCCGTTGTAGTGACCGAGGTAGCCGCAGGGACACGGGTTCATCGCCGCAACGAGCTGGAACTGTGCCTTGAAATCGGCGCGCCGCGCCGCACGCGAGATGGTGATGCGCCCGCTTTCCAGCGGTTCGCGCAATACTTCCAGCACGCCGCGGTCGAACTCCGGCAGCTCGTCCAGGAACAGCACGCCGTGCATGGCAACGGAGATCTCGCCCGGTCGCGGATTGCTGCCGCCGCCGACCAGCGCCACGGCGGAGGCCGTGTGGTGCGGAGACCGATACGGGCGCCGCTTCCAGTTCTCCACCTCGAACATGCCGCCCAGCGATTGCATGGCGGCGGATTCCAGCGCTTCCTGCTGCGTCATCTGCGGCAGGATGCCGGGGAAACGCGCGGCCAGCATGCTTTTGCCGGTGCCGGGCGGACCGCTCATCAATACGCTGTGGCCGCCGGCGGCGGCCACCTCCAGCGCGCGCTTGGATTGCGCCTGGCCCTTCACCTCGCGCATGTCGGCGTAGTGCGGGGCGACGGTCTGCGTGTTGGGGATGTGGCGCGCCAGCGCGTCGCGGCCCGCGAGATGCGCCGCCACCTGCAGCAGCGATTGCGCGGGATAGACCACGGCGTCTTCCACCAGCGCCGCTTCCGTTGCATTCACGGCAGGCAATATGAAGGCGCGTCCGCTGTTGGCGGCGCGATAGGTCATCGCCAGCGCGCCGCGTATCGCGCGCAACTCGCCGGTCAATGCCAACTCTCCGGCAAACTCGTAATCGTTCAGACGGTCGGCAGGAATCTGCCCGGATGCGGCAAGGATGCCGAGGGCGATGGGCAGGTCGAAGCGCCCGCTCTCTTTCGGCAGGTCGGCAGGCGCGAGGTTGACGGTGATGCGCTTCGCGGGGAATTCGAACTGGCAATTCTGCAAGGCCGCGCGCACGCGATCCTTGCTTTCCTTCACTTCCGCTTCCGGCAGTCCGACGATGGTGAATTGCGGCAGGCCGTTGGCGAGGTGCACCTCAACGGTGACCAGCGCCGCCTCCATGCCGGCAAGGCTACGACTGTATAAAACAGCCAGCCCCATGATGGATTACTTTTTATTTTCCACTGCCGCGAGCCGTGCTTCCAGTTTTTCCAGACGCTGCGCCAGCACGTCGTATTCCTCGCGCGTGACCAGATCGAGTCTGGCGAAGCCCTGCGCCAGCAAGGCGCGGGCGTTCTTCTCGAAATCTTTGGCGGGACTGTTGGCGACGGCCTCGTTCAGTTTGGACGACATTTCTTCGAAGAATTTTGCGTTCAGCATGGCGATGGCTCCTTATGTGGTTATGCGGCCTAGTGTAGCAAATAGTTGGCGCACTGCCCGAGTGCGCCGCACCGTTTTCGTGCATGGACTTGGTGCGCCCGCGTTGTCCATGTTTCGGCATGCCATGCCGCGAAGCCCGTGCTGACGCGGTTTTGCGCGGGTGGCACAGTTTCTGCTGTTAGGTGGGCGTGGATACTTTTATCCCACTTCAACTTACAGAAAGGAAACACCATGCTTAAGAACAAACTGCTTGTTGCCGCTCTGGCCTCCGCTTTCGCCTTTCCCGCACTGGCTGATGATTTCACGCCCAGCTCCAACGTAAGCCTGGTGAGCGACTACCTGTATCGCGGCATCTCGCAATCCGGCGCCAACCCCGCGCTGCAAGGCGGCTTCGATCTGGCCCACAGCAGCGGCGCCTACATCGGCGTCTGGGGTTCCAGCATCAGCTGGGTGAGCGACGCCGGCCTGGCCAACAGCGCGGGCGTGGAACTCGACACCTATGGCGGCTACAAGGGCGCGGCTGGCGACGTGGGCTACGACGTGGGTTTCCTGCGCTACAACTACCCGGGCTCCTATGTCTCCGGCGTGACCAAGCCCGACACCAATGAAGTCTACGGCGCGGTGAGCTACTCCATCGTGACGGCCAAGCTGTCGTACAGCCTGGGCAGCCTGTTCGGCGTATCGCACGCCGAAGGCTCGACCTATCTGGAACTGAACGCCAGCTATGCCATCCCCGACACCGGCATCACCGTTGGCGCACACTACGGCAAGCAGACTTACAAGGGCGTCACCGCGGACGGCTACAAGGATACCGGCTTCGACCCGACCTACTCCGACTACAAGCTCTCCGTCACCAAGGACTTCGGCGGCTATGTGCTCGGTCTGGCCTACAGCGACACCAATGCCGGCGAGTTCTACACCAGTATCACACCGGAAGCGAAGAAGCTGGGTAAGGGCACTGCCGTCCTGTCTCTGAGCCGCGCGATGTAATTACTCCGGGGCGGTTCGCCGCCCCCATCCTAAAGGAGAACTGAACATGAAAATGGTCACAGCAATCATCAAGCCGTTCAAGCTCGACGAGGTGCGTGAAGCGTTGTCCGCCATCGGCGTGCAGGGCATCACCGTCACCGAGGTCAAGGGCTTCGGACGGCAAAAGGGCCACACCGAGCTGTATCGCGGTGCGGAATACGTAGTGGACTTCCTGCCCAAGATCAAACTGGAAGCGGCAATCAAGACCGACATGCTGGACCAGGTGATCGAGGCGATCGAGAAATCGGCCCAGACCGGCAAGATCGGCGACGGCAAGATCTTCGTGGCCGAACTTGAGCAAGTGATCCGCATCCGCACCGGCGAAACCGGTCCGGAAGCCTTATAAGGAGAGTTCGAAATGAAAAAACTGATAGCACTCTTTTCGCTGCTCGCCGTGCTGTGCGGTGTGTCCGCTCCGGCGTTCGCAGACGACGCTGCGCCCGCCGCAGCGGTAGCGACCACCGAAGCGGCTCCGGCTGCCGAGGCCGCAGCGCCTGAAGCGGCGCCGGTCGCTGCACCGTCTCCCAACAAGGGGGACACCACCTGGATGCTGACCGCCACGCTGCTGGTGATCATGATGTCCATCCCCGGCCTGGCCCTGTTCTACGGCGGTCTGGTACGCAGCAAGAACATGCTGTCCATGCTGATGCAAGTGTTCGCCATCTTCGCGCTGATCACCGTGCTGTGGGCGGTCTACGGCTACTCGCTGGCATTCACCACGGGCAACGCGTTCATCGGTGGCTTCGACCGTCTGTTCCTGAACGGCATCTTCGATCCGGCATCCGGTGCAGTGGCCAATGCGGCAACCTTCAGCAAGGGCGTGTACATCCCCGAGTTTGCCTTCGTCGCCTTCCAGGCCACGTTCGCGGCCATCACCGTGGCGCTGATCGTCGGCGCGTTCGCCGAGCGCATGAAGTTCGGTGCCGTGTTGCTGTTCTCGGCGCTGTGGTTCACTTTCGCCTACCTGCCGATCGCGCACATGGTCTGGTTCTGGGCGGGTCCCGATGCCTACACCGACGCTGATGCTGCCGCTGCTGCAACGGCAACGGCCGGCTGGCTGTTCCAGAAGGGTGCTTTGGACTTCGCCGGCGGCACCGTGGTGCACATCAACGCCGCTATCGCGGGTCTAGTCGGCGCCTTCCTGGTCGGCAAGCGCGTCGGTTACGGCAAAGAGCCAATGGCGCCGCACAACTTGGTGATGACCATGATCGGCGCCTCCCTGCTATGGGTGGGCTGGTTCGGTTTCAACGCGGGTTCCGCGCTGGAAGCGGGCGGTACCGCTACCCTGGCCTTCGCCAACACCCTGATCGCTACTGCTGCCGCAGTGCTGACCTGGATGGGCGCGGAATGGCTGTTCAAGGGCAAGCCCAGCCTGTTGGGTGCGGCATCCGGTGCGGTTGCCGGTCTGGTCGCCATCACTCCGGCCTGCGGCTGGGTCGGCATCGGCGGCGGC
>JBQGEN010000413.1:0-7492 GCA_052039615.1 Sideroxyarcus sp.
TGTCGTCCACCTCACGGCCATCTACTCCTTCCCCACGCTGCCGACCCTGCTGTTGTGCCGGCTGTTGCGCAAGCCGCTGGTCTGGTCGCCGCATGGCGCCATACAGGATGCGCACGAATGGAGCGGGACAAGGAAAAAACGTTTTAAGCGCATTTGGGAAAGAATGTGCAATGCCCTGCTGCGGGAAGGCCGCGCAATCGTCCATGTCACTTCGGAACGGGAGCGTGTTCCGACCCAGGACAGGCTCCCCAAGGCCCGGGCCGTGTTCGTGCCGAACGGCGTGGACATCCCGGACGGAATCGCCCCCCGTTCCCGGATGCCGGAAGGGCGGTTGCGTCTGATGTATCTGGGACGACTCTCGCCGAAAAAAGGTTTGGAGAACCTGATGCATGCGCTGGCCCAACTCGACGATGCCGGCATCAGCCTGTCGATCTACGGCAGCGGTGAAAACGATTACGCCGACAGCTTGCGCCGTTTGGCGATCTCGTTGGGAATCATGGGGCGCATGGTTTCATTCGCGGGGCATGTGGATGGAGGCGATAAGGCGCAAGCCTTTCATCGGGCCGACGTATGTGTTGTGCCATCGCACACGGAAAGTTTCTGCATGGTCGTGGCCGAGGCGCTCGCCCACGGCGTACCCGTGATCGCCAGTCGCGGCACTCCCTGGGACAGGATCGAAGAAGAGGGTTGCGGGCTATGGGTGGACAATCGCCCGGAAAGCCTGGCGCAGGCGATCGTCGAAATAAGGGAAAGGGATGCGGATGAAATGGGCCGGCGCGGGCGAGCATGGATGAAACGGGAATTTTCATGGCCGGCCGTGTCCGTTAAGATGCTGGAAATTTATCGTTCGCTAGTGCCCCGTTGAAGGAAAGTATGCAGCACGACATCGATTATGGCTGGCACGACGCCCGGGCGCTGGATTCGCAGTCTTACCTGGCCGAACCCGTCGCTCGCTGCCTGCGCGAATTGAATGCAGGAAGGGTATTGGATCTGGGCTGCGGCAATGGCGCGCTAAGCCATCATCTGCAGAGACAGGGCTTCCAGATGGTCGGCTGCGACGCAGACGCCGGGGGCATCGCCATCGCCCGGCAGGGAAATTCCGGCGCGGAATTCAGGCAGCTATCCATGTACCAGTTGCCCGCCGAATTGGGGGAAACAGGTTTCGATGCGGTCGTTTCAACGGAAGTCATCGAGCATCTGTACCATCCTTCAGCATTGCCCGGTTTCGCTTCTTCGGTGTTGAAGCCCGGCGGCCATCTGATCCTCACCACGCCATACCACGGCTATCTCAAGAATCTGCTGATCTGCCTGTCGGGCAGGTGGGACAGCCACCACACGCCGCTATGGGATGGCGGACACATCAAATTTTGGTCATACCGTTCGCTCTCGGCCCTGTTGCAAGCAAACGGTTTTGATGTCGTCGGGTTCAAGGGGGCGGGGCGCGTTTACGGCCTATGGAAAAGCATGGTCATCACGGCCAGGTTGCGCGCATGAATCGTCGCCACATTTCTCTTCCGGACCAGATCCGGCAAACGACCCGAAGCAGGCGGTTCCGGTATGCGATGCTGGCTCTGTATGTGCTGGCGTTGCTCTTCCTGAGCCTGAATCCCTGGCTGCGTCCGGCATCGACCGGAGCCCTGCTGTCGCCGGACAGACTAGACCACGCGCTCGCTTATGGCGGGCTGGCGGTCATTCTTTTTCTTTGCTTTAGAACAATCCTCATCAATCCCGATAGCGCATGGATTGCCGCATTGCTGGCGGCAATCGCCACCGGCATATTGATCGAATTTGCCCAGACGCTGTTCGCGCACCACCGCTCGGGTTCGTTCGCAGATGCGGCGGCAAACGCGGTCGGTGCCGGGTTGGGCTATATGGCATTCCGCGTTTTCGAATTCGTCATGCGATTGAGATCATGAATACGCTCACCGTCCTGATACTGACTTTCAACGAGGAAAAACACATCGCGCGCTGCATACGCAGCGCCGCACAGGTTGCGGGCAACATCATCGTGGTGGACTCGTATTCCACCGACCAGACCGTCGCTGTCGCCCGCTCCTGCGGTGCGCAGGTATGGCAGCACGAATTCAGGAACCACGCCGCACAAGTGGCCTGGGCGCTGGAACATGTGCCCATTGCCGACAACTGGGTCATGCGCATGGATGCCGATGAGGTCATTTCCCCGGCGCTGGCGGACGAACTGAACAGCGTGCTATATGCTGGCGATGCCGCCACCAACGGTTATCTGGTACATCGCCATGTCTGTTTCGAAGGCCGGATCATCCGCCACGGCGGCGTGCCTCATTGGGTGTTGCGCATCTGGCGCAAAGGCACGGCCAGGATGGAACAGCGCTGGATGGATGAGCATATGGTGCTCAACCGCGGAAACGCCCGGAAACTGCACGGCGAATATATTGATAATAATCTGAATAACATCGCATGGTGGACTGACAAGCACAATCGCTATTCCACCCGCGAAGCTATCGACATGTTGAACCATAAATACCGTTTTGCATCTTGTACGGACGGCAGCAATGCCCTTACCCCGCAGGCGCGCCACACGCGCTGGTTCAAGGAGAATCTGTACGAGCGTCTGCCGCTGGGGATACGCGCTTTCCTGTTTTTCGCCTACCGCATGATTTTCCGGCTCGGAATACTGGATGGGCGCAAGGGATTCGTTTTCCATTTCCTGCAGGGATTCTGGTATCGATTCCTGGTGGATGTGAAGGTGCGCGAAGTGGAGCAAAGAATGCGCGCGGATGGCATTGACTGTGTTGAGGCCATTCGGCGCGAATTCGGAGTGAATCCATTGCCATGAGACTCGATGCGTTCATCAACAGGCTGGACAAGCTGGGCCAGGCGGTCCGTTCGCGGCGGTTGTTGCAGGCCTTGCTGCGCCATCGGGTGCTGGTCGGCGCCGAGCACAGGAATGTCTTGTCGCGGGATCTGCGCGTGGTGGTGGATATCGGCGCAAATCGCGGCCAGTTTGCCTTGGCCGCCCGCCGTTGGGCACCCGAGGCGAGGGTTTTCTCGTTTGAGCCGCTGAGCAGTGCGGCCGGGGTTTTTCGCCGCGTGTTCTCGGGTGACGATAGTGTGATGCTGCACCAGTCGGCCATAGGGCCTGCGTCCGCGATGCAAACGATGCATGTTTCCGCCCGGGACGATTCGTCCTCGTTGCTGCCGATCTCATCGCTGCAAACGGCGATGTTTCCCGGCACGGGGGAGGTCGCCACCGCCGAAGTGCGCGTGGCGACGCTCGATGAATTCGTCAGCGCCGACGATCTGCAATCGCCGGCCATGCTGAAGCTGGACGTCCAGGGTTTCGAACTCGATGCGCTCAGGGGCTGCGAGTCTTTGCTCCGGCATTTTGACCGGGTGTATTGCGAGTGTTCTTTCGTCGAGTTTTATTCGGGGCAGAAACTGGCGGGCGAGGTGGTCGACTGGCTTTCAGCCAGAGGTTTTTTCCTCATCGGAAAGTTTAATCCTGCCTTCGATCTGCGCGGACAGGTCGTGCAGGCGGACTTCCTGTTCGGCCGCATGGATGTCTGTGATATGGCGGAAGAACCGTTGTCGTGAAGATACTCATCCACGGCATCAATTTCGCGCCCGAATTGACCGGCATCGGCAAGTATTCCGGCGAGATGGCGGAATGGCTGGCCGCGCGAGGCCACGAGGTGCGGGTGGTGACTGCACCGCCATATTATCCGCAGTGGCGCATCGCGGAAGGATATGCGAACCGGTGGGGCAGGGAGAGATGCGAAAACCTGAGCGTATATCGCTGCCCGCTGTGGGTGCCGGCGCGGCCTTCCGGCTTGAAGCGTCTGCTGCATTTGGCAAGTTTTGCTGTTTCCAGCTTCCCGGTCATGTTGAGTCAATGTTTTTGGCGGCCCGATGTGGTGATGGTGATCGAGCCGCCGCTGATGTGCGCGCCGCAAGCATTGCTGGCGGCACGCTTGAGTTGTGCGCGCGCATGGCTGCATGTGCAGGATTTCGAAGTGGATGCGGCATTCGATCTGGGGATGCTTCGGGCCGGTGGGCTGCGCAAGTTCGTGTCCGGCATCGAGCAATGGCTAATGCGCAGGTTCGACCGGGTTTCCACCCTCTCGCCCAGGATGCTGGAAAAACTGCACGAGAAGAATGTGGCGCAGGGCAAGACGGTGCTGTTTCCCAACTGGGTGGATACGGGGGAGGTCTTTCCGCTGGATGCCGCGAGTCCGTTGCGGGCCGAACTAGGCATCGCGGACGACAGGATCGTCGCGCTCTATTCCGGCAACATGGGCGAGAAGCAGGGGCTTGAGGTCGTTCTCGAAGCGGCAGGGCAGATGGCACACAGGGCCGATATCCGGTTCGTACTTTGCGGCGAGGGGGCGGCAAAAACGCGCTTGCGCGACAGGTACGGCGAGTTGCCCAATGTGGTATGGTTGCCGCTGCAACCGGTTGAACGATTGAATGATTTGCTGAATATGGCAGATGTCCACCTGCTGCCGCAGCGCGCCGATGCGGCGGATCTGGTCATGCCGTCCAGATTGACCGGTATGCTGGCCAGCGGGCGGCCCGTGGTCGCCACCGCATATCCCGGAACGCAGGTCGCCGAGACGGTGCGGCATTGCGGTATCGTGACCGCTCCGGGCAATGCGCGCGATCTCGCGCAAGCCGTCATGAAACTCGCGGACGACGGGGCGATGCGATCCACACTCGGAAAAATGGCACGAACCCGTGCAGTCGAAACTCTTGAAAGAAACGCGGTGCTGAAAAAATTCGAAGCAGAGCTTTCGGGCGGCATGGTAAGTGCGGGAGCAACCCCATGATCCAGCTTCCCGGCGGACTCATCAGGCCGCACAACGCCAAGCTGTCGTTCCTCCATCGTTTGCTGGACGGGGGCGTCATCGTTGTTTCGCTCTATGCATGCAACCTGATATTGGGCGTTCCACCCACCATCTACTACGGGCTCGCGGGCACGCTGGCGGTGCTGTTGTTTCTGCTCTTCGCCGAGATCAAGGGAGTCTATAACTCATGGCGACTCGACCCGATAGGCCGCGAAGTGAACCATGTGCTGATCGCGTGGATGCTGGTCGGGTGTTTCCTTGTCATTCTTGCCTTCCTCAGCAAAACTTCAGAGATATATTCCCGGCGGGTGATCCTGGCCTGGCTGGTTCTTGCGCCGGCCTTGCTCGCATTGTTCAGAATCTCGATGCGCTTCTGGCTGCATGCGCTGCGCAAGCGCGGCAGGAATACCCGGACTGTGGCTTTTGCCGGAAGCAGCAAGCTGGCAAGCAGGCTGATGGCGCAGATAGAGGGTGCGCCGTGGATGGGTTTGCAGCTGGCGGGGGTGTATGACGATCAGCAACATGAGGACTTGCCCATGCGGGGCGAGCTTTCGGCGCTGGTTGACGATGTGCGGTCCGGGAAAATAGATTACGTATACATCACGCTGCCGTCGGGGGCGGAAAAGCGCACTGCGCAACTGGTCAACGACCTGGCCGACACGACGGCAACGGTCTGCGTGGTCCCCGACCTTTTCGTGTTCGATCTGTTGCATGCGCGCTGGTCTTCCATCGGCGGGATACCCGTGGTCAATGTCTTTGAAAGCCCGTTCTACGGGGTGGACGGCTGGTTGAAGCGGGCAGAGGATCTGGTCTTCGGGCTGCTTATCCTGATGCTGGCGCTATTCCCCATGCTGTTGATCGCCATCGGGGTGAAGCTCACGTCACCCGGGCCGGTATTGTTCAGACAACGCCGCTACGGCTTGAACGGGGAGGTGATCGAAGTGTTGAAATTCCGCACTATGCGCGTTTGCGAGGACGGCGATTCGATACCTCAGGCAACCAACGGCGATCCGCGCATTACGCGTTTCGGCGCTTTCCTGCGCCGCCGCTCGCTGGATGAACTGCCCCAGTTCTTTAACGTGTTACAGGGCTCGATGTCTATCGTCGGACCGCGTCCCCATGCCGTGGCGCATAACGAACAATACCGGCAGCTGATTCACGGCTACATGCTGCGCCACAAGGTGAAGCCGGGCATCACCGGCTGGGCGCAAGTCAATGGCTGGCGAGGCGAAACGGATACGCTGGACAAGATGCGGCGGCGCATCGAATTCGATCTGGCTTATATGCGCAACTGGTCGCTCTGGCTGGATATCAAGATCATCTTTCTGACTGCCTTTACGGGCTTTTCCGGAAAAAACGCATATTGAGTTGCGGGTTACTTTGTGGCGGTCATGCGCTTAATCATGGTTGTGAACGGTGCAAGAAAGTAATGAACCTGTAGAGTCAGAATAAGGCCCAATCAGTTCGATTGGGCCGCGTTTTTTTGGCGATCGGACAGAGGGCGGTGGCCTTCAGTCCATCTTCGGAATTGAGTCCGGCGGTGGGCAAAAAAAAGGCCCTGCATCGCTGCAAGGCCTTTATTTATATGGCTCCCCGACCTGGACTCGAACCAGGGACCTGCGGATTAACAGTCCGTCGCTCTACCGACTGAGCTATCAGGGAATTGATGAGGCCGCTATACTAATGACTGTCGGCGTTTTGGTCAATAAGAGAAACGTCTTTGTGAGAAGATTTCGATACTTTTTGTCACAGTGGGCCATACAATTCACACTTGGTCATACAACTTGGGATGTGTGATCAATAAACGAACCAACGCGGAACATGGATAAGAAAACAGTTTTCATCAGAACGGCAAAAGGCGAGCGAGAATTTGCCGGCTTGCAGGGCGACCTCAAGCGTCTCATGTCGCTCATCGACAACAAATCCACGATCGAGGAATTGACAAGGCGCGCGCCGCCGAGCCTGCGCGCAGACTTGCTGGATATCCTTGAAGAGTTGCTGGCAGGCGAACTTATCTGCGACAAGGACAAGGTTCTCGTCGAACCCAAGATCGTTCCTCCCAAGGCTTCGCCCAAGATGTTCGTGCCCAAGCCTTCCATTGCGGCGTCTCCGGATGAACTGGATTTCACCCACCCGAGCGCCGCACCTGCACCAAGCCCGGCTGAGCTGGCCGCCAAGCAGAAGGCGGAGGAAGCCGCGCGTGCCCGCACTGAAATGGAGGCAGCCTTCGCCGCGGCCCAGGCCAAGTCGAGAGCCGAGGCGGCAGCCAAGGCCGAAGCCAAGGCCAGACTGGAAGCGGAGCTCGCGGCGCGCGCCAAGGCGGAAGAAGAAGTCAGGGCCAAACAGGAAGCCCTGCTCAGGGAGCAGGCGGAAGCCAAAGCCAGGCAAGAAGCTGAAGCGCGCAGGCGAGCGGAAGAGCAGGCCGCACGTGTGAAGGCGGAATTCGAGGCGGCCATCAGAGCCAAGGCGGAAGCGGAAGCGCGCGCCCGTGCCGAAATTGAAGCGGCTGCGCGCGCCAAACAAGAGGCCGAGGAAAAGGCCAGACGCGAAGCCGAGGAAAAAGCCAGACGCGAAGCCGAGGAAAAAGCCAGACGCGAAGCCGAGGAAAGGGCTAGGCGCGAAGCCGAGGAAAGGGCTAGGCGCGAAGCCGAGGAAAGGGCTAGGCGCGA
>JBQGEN010000414.1:0-6821 GCA_052039615.1 Sideroxyarcus sp.
CCCTTGGCATCCTGCAGCGTGTAAGGCAGGCGGCAGGCCTGCGAGCAGTCGCCGCGGTTGGCGCTGCGGCCGGTGTGGGCGTGGCTGATGTAGCACTGGCCGGAATAGGCCACGCACAGCGCGCCGTGGATGAAATGCTCGATCACCGTGTCGGCCGGCACGGCGGCGCGCACCTTGGCGATCTCCTGAATGGTCAGCTCGCGCGCCAGCACCAACTGCGAGAAGCCGACGTCGGCCAGGAACTTCGCCTTCTCCGGCGTGCGGATGTCGCACTGGGTGGAGGCGTGCAGGTCGATGGAAGGCAGATCGAGTTCGAGCAGGCCCATGTCCTGCACGATGAGCGCATCCACGCCGATGTCGTAGCAGTCGTGCGCGAGCTTGCGCGCGGATTCCAGCTCGGCATCGTGCAGGATGGTATTGAGCGTGACGTAGATCTTCGCGTGAAAACGGTGGGCGAAGTTCACCAGTTCGGCGATCTCTTCTATGGAATTGCCGGCCTTGTCGCGCGCGCCGAACGACGGCCCGCCGATATAGACGGCGTCGGCGCCGTGCGTCACGGCTTCGCGGCCGATGGCGGCGGTTTTTGCGGGGGCGAGCAGTTCGAGGGGCTGTGAATAGGCTGACATGGCGCGGATTATACCGGAGGCGAGCAATGCGCCTCTCTGCCCTCGGGCGGCATGTCGAGTTCGGGACGGCACCGCGACGCAGGTTCCGGGGCGGCGGTGCAGCGGAAGATAGTGCTCATTTTGCGCACTGATAGTTGTTGCATGGGTGTAGATTAGTCGTTAGCGTTCAAAGGTTTTGTGTGCAGAGCCATATATGTCGACCTTCAAGAAATACAAAAAGATCAAGTCCGTCTTGGGCGAATTTCCCGGGGTAAAGACCTACAAGGAATTCGATATCCTGATCGAGATCGGATACCACCAGGAGCAGGGTGGCCCGTTGACATTGAAACAATTGCTGCTGCTGGAAGTCGCCTCCCCGGCGACGGTGCGCAGATATCTGGCGAATTTGGTGCGCGACGGCATGGTGCAGAAATCCGCGTCGGTCGACGATCACCGCTCGGTAACGCTCATGCTGAGTGCCAGAACCGTCAGGATGATGACCAGACATCTCGCAAAAATCGTCGAGCATCTGCACCCGATGCAGACCGAGGCGTCGATCGAACCTCGCGTCAAGAAAAGCGGGGCCCAGCGCCGCAGCCGGTCGCGCTCGTCCGGCTCAAATTAGATCGGGGCGGCCCTGAATATGAATCGAACCATCCTGAATGGTGAAGCTCCGCTGAATGCCGAGTTCCTGCAGTTCGCCTTCGATCGACTCGGGGATGGCGTGTTCTGGCTCGATTCGCAAGGCAGGGTAGTGTATGTCAACGAGGCGGCCTGCCGTTCTCTGGAGTTCTCCTGTGAAGAGCTGCTGGGTTGCCGGGTGCCGGATTTCGATCCCAATTTCGACGACGAGTTATGGCGCATGCACTGGGAAAAGGCGAAAGCGCTGGATTCGTTTACCCTGGAATCGCTGCACCGTTCGAGGTCCGGGCGGACGTTCCCGGTGGAAGTGACAGTCAGTTATTTCTCTTATGGCGGCAATGAATTCAATTGCGCCATCGTGCGGGACATTTCCGCGCGCAAGCGTCTGGAAGAATCCATGAAGATGGCCGCGGCGATCTACCGCTCGAGCAACGAAGCGGTAATAGTGACGGACGAGAACAACCATATCGTCGATATCAATCCGGCGTTCACGCGCATCACCGGCTATACCCTCGACGAGGTGTACGGAAAGTCTCCTGGCATCCTGAAGTCGAATCTGCATGACCAGTCTTTCTATCAGGAGATGTGGAAAGGCATCATCGGCAACGGTCACTGGCAGGGCGAGCTGTGGGACCGGCGCAAGAACGGCGAGCTGTTCGCGAGCTTCGTCACCATTAGCCTCATCCGGAACGAGGATGGCGGCATGTTCCGCCACGTGGCGCAGTTCTTCGATATCACCGAGCGGAAGAGAAGAGACGAGCTGATCTGGAAATACGCCAACTACGACTTGCTGACCGGACTGCCGAACCGGCGTCTGTTCCATGACCGGCTCGGGCAGGAGATCAAGAAGGCGAATCGTGCAGGGCGCCAGCTGGCGCTGTTGTTCATCGACCTGGACGAGTTCAAGCAGATCAATGACGGATTCGGACATGACAAGGGCGACCTGCTGCTGACCGAAGCGGCGCGCCGCATCGGCAATTGCGTGCGCGAGACGGATACGGTGGCGCGCCTCGGCGGCGACGAGTTCACGGTCATCCTGCCGGATTTTGACAGCGGTTCTGTCGTCGAGCGCATCGTGTCGTCCATCATCCTGGAGCTGAGCGCATCCTTCATGCTGGAAGAGGGAACGGGGACGGTCTCGGCGAGCGTCGGGGTGGCGCTGTATCCGGCAGACGCGCCGGATGTCGCCGGCCTGCTGAAATGCGCCGACCAAGCGATGTACGAGGCAAAGAAAAGGGGCGGGAACCGCTTCGCCTATGCGCCTGAGTCAGGGCAGCACGGCGCGCGTACGAAGGAGCAGGACGGACCGATCTAGCGTCACTTCGAGCGGAAGATGATCTCTTTCATCCGCTCCAGCTTCGGCGACACCACCGGTACGGTCAGCATGGTGCTGGCCACAGCCATCAGCAGCAGTGCGGTGAAGGTCTCGCTGGTGATGATCTGTTTGTCGAGCAGGATGTTGGCGAAGATGATCATGATCAGCGCCTTGGTCTGCAGCAGCCAGCCGATGATGGAGGCCTCGCCCGGTTTCCACTTCAGTATCCTGCCTGCGGCATGCACGCCGATCAGCTTGCCCGACACCGAGGCGAACAGCAGCACGCCTGCCGCGATGAATACGGTGGTGCCACCCATCGCCCAGTTGGTGCGCAGGCCGGTGCTGAGGAAGAACACCGGCATGATCACCAGCAGTACATGATGGCGCATCAGGTCCATCTTCTTCTGGTCGAACCAGTGGCTGTCGGTGACCGCGCCGGCGAGGAAGGCGCCGACCATGAAATGCAGGCCGGACCAGTCGGCGCCGAAGCCGCACGCAGCCAGCCAGATCAGGCCGACATACCAGCGGTCGCGCTCCTCCAGCCATTCCATGAGTTTGCGGAACAGCCAGGCGGCGACGGCGAAGGCGAGCAGGAAGCCGAGCTGCTTGCCGACGCGCTCCCAGTCCATCAGGATCAGCGCCAGCACGCCCCAGATGGCGACGTCGTCCATGCTGGCGTAGCGCAGGATGCGCTGGCCGATGGGCTGGCGCAGTATCTCCAGTTTCTCCATGAACAGGATAAGGATGGGCAGCGCGGTGACGGCGCAGGCCATGCCCACGCCCGCCACGAACTGCCACGTCATTGCTCTCGGCCCGACCCAGCCGTCGTACAGCAGCATGCCGGCGGCGGCGAGGCAGCCGAACAGCAGCGGCGTGCCGAGCGCCAACCCCGCGGTGATGCCGCTCTCGCGCCGGTCTTTCCACGCCTGGCGCAGGTCGAGTTCGATGCCGGCGATCCACACGAAGATCATCACCGCCCACCACGCGATGCCGTTGAGCGACTGGATCACCTGCGGGGTGAACACGAAGTTGTAATAGTCGGGATAGACCGCGCCGAGGATGCCGGGGCCGAGCAGGATGCCGGTGATGATTTGCACCACCACCAGCGGTGCGTAGTATTCGGTCTTGCCCACGCGCCAGATCAGATAGGGGATGGTGAAGATCAGCGTCATCGCGATCAGGAAGATCTCGGTGGTGCTCATGGCGGTGTGCATGGTCGGCATCTCAGGAGTTTTTCACAGCCGCGAAGTATGCCACAAGAGTTTGGCCGGAATTGTGGCAGGTCTATTGCCGGAACTGTCTTGCCGGTGTTCTTTCAAGCGCAGATAATCGGCCGCATCGGGGATATCGCGGCCTCCCCGCTTCAAGACGGTTCCTCGTCCAAGGTCTGCACCACATTGGGGCATCCAAGGAGGAATCATGGACGCATCGCAACAAAATACTGAAAACCTCAACCCCCCGGCGCAGGTCACGCTGGTGCAGGCCTTCCGCTACTGGCTCAAGCTGGGTTTTCTCAGCTTCGGCGGTCCGGCCGGGCAGATCGCGCTGATGCATCACGATCTGGTCGAGCAGAAACGCTGGATCTCCGAGCGGCGTTTTCTGCATGCGCTCAACTACTGCATGGTGCTGCCCGGCCCCGAGGCGCAGCAGCTCGCCACCTACATCGGCTGGCTGATGCATCGCGGCTGGGGCGGCGTCATCGCGGGCACGATGTTCGTGCTGCCGTCGCTGTTCATCCTCATCCTGCTGTCCTGGTTTTACATCGCGTTCGGCGACGTGCCGTTGGTGGCCGGCTTGTTCTACGGCATCAAACCGGCGGTGACCGCCATCGTGGTGCAGGCCGCGCACCGCATCGGCGGAAGGGCGCTGAAGAACAACTGGCTGTGGGCGATCGCCGCCGCCTCGTTCGTCGCGATCTTCGCCCTCAACGTGCCGTTCCCGGCCATCGTCATCGGCGCGGCAGTCGTCGGCTACGTCGGCGGACGCCATGTGCCCGAGAAGTTCGCGCTCGGCGGCGGCCACGGCAAGGCACACAAGTCCTTCGGCGCGGCGCTGATCGACGATGACACACCGACGCCGGAACACGCCAAGTTCCGCTGGTACGGCCTTGCCAAAGTGGCCGTGCTCGGCGGCCTGCTGTGGCTGTTGCCGATGGCGCTGCTGACTGGTGTTTACGGCTGGAATCACACACTCACGCAGATGGGCTGGTTCTTTACCAAGGCCGCGCTGCTCACCTTCGGCGGCGCGTATGCGGTGCTGCCCTACGTCTACCAGGGCGCGGTGACGCATTACGGCTGGCTCGCGCCGGCGCAGATGATCGACGGCCTGGCGCTGGGCGAGACTACGCCCGGGCCGCTCATCATGGTGGTGGCTTTCGTCGGCTTCATCGGCGGCTACACGCAGGCATTGTTCGGAGCGGACGATCTATTCCTGGCCGGTGCGGTCGCCGCGACACTGGTGACCTGGTTCACCTTCCTGCCTTCGTTCATGTTCATCTTCGCTGGCGGTCCGCTGGTCGAGACCACGCATGGCGACCTCAAATTCACTGCACCGCTCACCGCGATCACCGCGGCGGTGGTCGGCGTGATACTGAACCTGGGGCTGTTCTTTGGCTATCACGTGCTGTGGCCTAAGGGATTCGAAGGCACGTTCGACTGGATGTCGGCCTTGCTTGCACTGGCGGCTGCGGTGGCGCTGTTCCGCTTCAAGCGCGGCGTCATCGAAGTCATCGCGGCCAGTGCCGTCATCGGGCTGATCGTGAAAGCTATCCTGTAAAAAATAGAACGCCCCGCTACGGGGGCGTTCTTGATGAAATGGCCGCGCCTGGGATGGCGACATCAATTCATGCTCTCGATCCCGGCGAATCAATACGCGGCTGCGGAAGTGTCCCGGAATCTCTGGATCGCAGCATCCACCATGCCCTCGGTGCTGCCCCTGGCGGCATGCTGGTTGCGCAGATAGCAGGCATCGTTGCCCTCGCGCACCATCGCATAAAGAACATCCAGGCCGGAGGAGCTGCCCAGGGCTTCGGCATGGGTGTCCAGCTGGCGCAACGTGGTGAGAATGTCCTCGCGCAGGGATGCGACCTGATGGGTCTTGGGATGCACAATGTTGCCGTCCAGGCCGAAGCGGCATGCCTGGAAGCGGTTGTAGTTGTAGACCAGATAATCATCCTCGGCGGGAGCGGCTTCACGGCGTTCCAGCAGGTACCGGCACAACGCCTGCAGATACGCGGACAGGGCCGCCGCTCTTTCGACCGTCAGCGGCGTATCGCACACACGCAATTCGATGGTGCCGTACTCGGGCTTGGGGCGGATGTCCCAGTAGAAGTCCTTCATGCTTTTTACGATGCCGGTGTGCTCCATCTTGGCAAAGTAGGTATGCTCGAACTCGTCCCAGCTCAGCATGAATGGCGCGCGCCCGCTGAGCGGGAAGGCGAACACCGAATTCAGGCGCGCCGAATTGAACAGCGTGTCCACGCCCTGAAAATAGGGCGAAGACGCGGACAGCGCGATGAAATGTGGGACGTAGCGGTTCAGCGCGTGCAGCAGGAACAGGGCCTCGTCACCCGAAGTGCAGCCGATATGGATGTGCTGGCCGAACACGGTGAACTGCTTGATGAGATAGCCGTAGAGGGATGACACTTCCTGAAAGCGCGGCTTGGAAAATATCCTGCGCTCGGCCCAGTGCTGGAACGGGTGCGTTCCGCCGCCGCAGATGCCGACGTTGAGTGTATCGCCTGCCCGCACCAGTGTGTCGCGGATCTGCTGCAGCTGTGCCAGCAATTCCGTGTAATTGGTATGCACGTCGGTGTTGATCTCGATCATGCTTTCGGTCACCTCCGGCGTGACGTTGCCGGGAAACTTCGCGCGCCGCAGCAGGTGCAGCATGTCCGGGCTGGCGGCGGTGAGGTCGAGGTCGCTGAGGTTGACGAGCTGCAGTTCCAGCTCGACGCCGAAAGTAAGCGAGGCAGAGTTCTTGAACGGTTCCAGCGGCATGATCAGTTCCTGTCCTTGTTGGGCACTTCCCTGGACAGAACCAGCGCCCAGTGCGTGACGACGGGTCCGATCACTTCCAGCAGCAGCGTCATGGCGGCCAATGCAGTCAACTCGTCGATCAGCCCGATGTCCAGTTGGCGGGTCTGCTCCAGCAGCAGGATGACGAAGGCGGACAATGGCGTCAGCGCCATCCCGGTCAGGAAGCCCTTGCGCCAGGTGATGCCGCTGAGGTGGGCGAAAGCGGTGACGCTCAGCGTCTTG
>JBQGEN010000415.1:0-1876 GCA_052039615.1 Sideroxyarcus sp.
GAGCTGCACGGCGAAGTGCATGTCGGCGCTGCGATACTGCGCTTGCAGCAATTCCAGCGCCGCATCGAGCAGGAAGGCGTGGTCGTCCAGGTAGGCGTTCAGGTGCGTCTTGCCGTCCTTGTGTGTGGCGAGCAGTCGGCCGTCCTGCCACAAGGTGCTGCGCACGAAATCCATCGCCCGCTGCGCCGAGCGTAGCCAGTCGTCGCGCTGAAACACGCGCGCCGCTTTGGCCATGCCTGCAATCATCAGGCCGTTCCACCTGCCGAGTATCTTGTCGTCGCGGCCGGGGTGGATGCGCTGTTCACGCCCCGTAAACAACTTTGCCTGTGCCGATGCAAGCCGCGCAGAAGCTTCTTCTTTGCCAAGCTTTGCTTTTTGCGCCACCTCGTTCAGGGAGTGTGCTACGCGCAGGTTCCAGGCGCGGCCTTCGAAATTGGGCGCGTCATCCAGTCCGTAGTAGGGCGCGGCCACTGCATATTCTGCTGCGTTCAACAACGTTCGCACTTCGTCGCGCTGCCACACGTAGAACTTGCCTTCCTCATGTTCCGAATCGGCATCCAGCGAGGCGTAGTAGCCGCCCTGCGGCGATTGCATCTCGCGCAGCACCCATGCTGCCGTCTGTTCCACCACGTAGGCGAACAGCGGGTCGCCGCTGGAAAGCCACGCGTCGCAATGCAGGCCAAGCTGCTGGCCGTTGTCATACAGCATCTTCTCGAAATGCGGGATGTCCCAGCGTTCGTCCACGCTGTAGCGGCAGAAGCCGCCGCCGAGCTGGTCGTAAATGCCGCCCAATGCCATCTGCTGCAGGGTGAACAGAGCTACATAGCGGATGTGCGTGTCCTGCTGCGCACGAGCCTGCCGCAGCAGCAGATCCAGTTCGGCCGGATGCAGGAATTTGGGCGCACCACCGAAGCCGCCATGGGTACTGTCGAAGTCCCGGCTGAGCTGTTGCACGGCCGTTGTGACTGGCTCCGCATCGAGTTCGACATCCTCCGCGCTTTTTTCCGGCTGCCAGGCGGCAAGGGCGGCGATCAGTTGCTGGCCCTGCGCCAATAGTTCGCTACGATCCTTCCGGTACGCTTCGGCGACGCGCAGCAGGAGTTCCGGGAAGCCGGGCAGGCCATAACGCGCCTGTTTGGGAAAATAGGTGCCGCTATAGAACGGCGTGCCGTCCGGCGCAAGGAACAGGTTCAGCGGCCAGCCGCCGCTACGCTGGGTGAGCAGGTAATGGGCGTTCTGGTAGACCTGGTCGAGGTCGGGGCGCTCTTCGCGGTCCACCTTGATGTTGACGAAGTGCTGGTTCATCACGGCGGCCACTTCTTCGTCCTCGAACGACTCATGCGCCATCACGTGACACCAGTGGCAGGCGGAATAACCGATGGACAACAGGATGGGTTTGTCCTGCTCGCGCGCAAGCCGCAGGGATTCGTCGCTCCACGGATACCAGTCCACCGGGTTGTCTGCATGTTGCAGCAGGTAGGGACTGGTCTCGTTGGCGAGGTGGTTGGGCATCAGCGCAGCAGCTGCAGGAGGGGAGGCAGGATGTTGCGCATCACCGTCGGCTGCGCAGCGGTGTCGGGGTGCAGGTTGTCGGGCAGGAACCGTTCCGGCGCGACGCCTTCGAGCATGAACGGCACCAGCGCGACGTTGCGCCGTTGCGCCAGTCTGGCATACATCGCGTGGAAGCGCCTGGTGTAATCCTGCCCGTAGTTCGGCGGCATCCGGATGCCCAGCAGCAGCACTTTGGCTCCGGAATTGCGCGACTGCCTGACGATCCTGTCCAGATTCTTTTCGATTCCCGCGACGGCCGTTCCGCGCAGTCCGTCGTTCGCTCCCAGTTCGATGACGACCACTTCCGGCTGGTGCTGCTGCAGCG
>JBQGEN010000416.1:0-3809 GCA_052039615.1 Sideroxyarcus sp.
AATAGGGGACAGACCACGGTTTTCTGATCTTTGTTAGACTTCACTCCGTCCTTCCGCAATCGGAGTTCGCCATGCCTCGCCGCGCCCGCATCACATTGCCGAATGTTCCTGTTCACCTCATCCAGCGTGGCAATAATCGCCAGCCCTGCTTTTTCGCCGATGAGGACTATCGCCGCTATCTGGATTGGCTTTCCGAGTATGCCGGCAAGTCCGGTTGCCGGATTCATGCTTATGCGCTGATGACGAATCATGTGCATTTGTTGATTTCATCAGAGCGCGCTGATGCGAGTGGCGCGCTGATGAAGTCGCTGGGGCAGCGTTATGTGCAGTATGTGAACCGTGTCTATCGGCGCAGCGGCACTCTGTGGGAAGGCCGCTTTCGTTCGTGCCCGGTGCAGGAGGAAGATTACCTTTTGGGGTGTCAGCGTTATATCGAGTTGAATCCGGTGCGCGCGAATATGGTGGCGCATCCTGCAGAATATCGCTGGTCCAGTTATCGGGCCAACGCACAAGGGGAGATGGATGCCTTGGTGCAGCCGCATCCGCTGTATACCTCGCTCGGCAGCGATGCGACGACCCGACAGGCAGCTTACCGTGAGCTGTTTCGTTATGAGTTGGAGCCGGGGCTGGTGGATGAGATTCGTCGGGCGACGAACGGAAACTTTGCGTTGGGGAGCAATCGCTTTGCGTCGGCAGTGAGCGAAATGATCGGCAGACGAGCTGCTCCAGGTCAGTCAGGGCGTCCGCGCAAATCGGGAATGCGTGAATCGGGGGAACTGGATTTAGAGTAGAGAAAACCGTGGTCTGTCCCTGGTTTCTCGCGAAAAGCTGCGCAGGCCGGTGAATTCAGACGTTAGATGGCAAAACCTGACATGGACAATGTTGATAAAGCGTACGCGTTCGCGTACCATTAGACCGATCTTTGAAGGAGCGAAAAAAATGCAAAAAACACTTACCGCCAGCGAAGCCCGCGCAAATTTATACCGGCTCATTGATGAAACGGTTGACTCTCATGAGCCGATCATCATTTCAGGGAAGCGCAACAGTGCTGTGCTGCTCTCTGCAGAAGATTGGGGCTCCATTCAAGAAACCTTGTACCTGCTTGCCGTGCCCGGCATGCGCGAGTCAATAAAGGCAGGTATGGCTGAACCCCTCGCAAGAAGTGCGAAGGAGCTTAAGTGGTGAGTTGGGAGGTTGTGTACGCCAAGCAAGCACTCAAGGACGCAAAGAAGCTTGCCGCAAGCGGTCTCAAACCCAAGGCGCAAGAGTTGCTAGCTGTGCTTGCCAACAATCCTTTTCAAAATCCGCCGCCCTTCGAGAGGTTGGTCGGCGATCTTGCTGGCGCTTACTCACGCCGCATCAACATTCAGCACCGTATCGTGTACGAAGTTTTCCGCGAAGAGAAAACCGTTCGTGTCCTGCGGATGTGGACGCACTATGAATGAACGGTCTAGCCCTGCTCAAGTTCGTTCCCTCTAACTCAAACTGTTTAAACCAGCTTACTCGGTACGACGGAATCAAAGCATCGCAGTCTCCGCGACGCTGACACCTACTCGCTTTCCAGGCGATCCGTGCTGGTGAACATCCAGGTGCGGGTGATGCTGAGCACGTCGGTCTCCTTGCGGATTTCGGGCGGGAAGGGTGGGTAGGGGGCGGCGAGCTTGACGATGCGGACGGCGGCGGCGTCGAGGATGCGCTGGCCGGAGGGGCGGCTGATATCGATGCTTTCCACGCTGCCGTCGGCGCGGATGGAGACGGTGAGCGTGAGCTTGCCGTAGATCTTCTGGCGGCGCGCCATCTCGGGGTAGTTCAGGTTGCCGATGCGTTCGACCTTGGTGCGCCAGTCCTCGACGTACTGGGCATAGCGATATTCCTGCGTGCGCGCGCCGATGAACTTGCGCCTTGGCATCTTTTCGTACAGGTCCATGTTCTTGCTGATCTGCGCCTCCAGACGCACGATCTCCAGCGAGCGCTGCACCAGGTCCCGGCCGTCGGCATTGTCGCTTTTCTGTCGGCGCCGCTCCTTTTCCTCGGCTACGCTGTAGCTGCTCTTGCTGCGCGTCAGCAGGTGCTTGGCCTCCTGCTCCAGCTGGCTTACGCGCTGCGTGGCCTGCTCGAGCGCGAAACGCTGTCCGTCGCCGAGCGCGGGGAACGGGGTCTTGGCGTGGCGCTCGTCCTCGACGTTGCCGCCGCCGTCCAGGTTGCTCTGCGCATAGGCGGTGGCGCTGTTCGGGCGGGTGCTCGAGCGGCTGTTGACGAGGGTCACTTCCAGCGGCTGGCTGAAGCTGCGCGGTGTTTTCGGCGCGGACGCGACGAGACTGATGCCGAACAGGAAGAAGGCGTGCAGGGCGAGCGAAAACGTCGCGGCGAACGTCAGGCGTTGCCGCGATCGTTGCAGCGCGTTGACGAGCCGTTGTTTCATGCGGGGGTTTCCGCGCCAGCCACGTAGCGCGCATCAAATGCGAGTTCGAGCAGGTCGATTGCGCCGATTTCCAGCGTCACGCGGGTGTTGGGTGGGGTCTCCGGCAGCGAGGGGATGCGCCCGACCAGCGGGATGTTGGCGAACTTGACCAGGTTCTCGCGCAGCACCAGCGCCTCGGCTTGTTTCACATCCTCCTGCAGCAGCCAGCGCAGGCACCAGTAGCGTTCCATGTCGCGCTGGAATTCGTTGTAGGTGGTGTAGGCGGTGTCGAAGTCGCGCAGGATGGCATACAGCGCGGTGTCGTTCCTGGCGTAGGCCGGCGCCTCTTCGCGCAGCACGCTGATAAGTTGACGCTGGTTCACCAGGTCGACATAGCGGCGCAGCGGAGAACTCGACCATGCGTAGTGCGATACGCCCAGGCCCTGGTGCGGCGCGGCGACGGTGCTCATCTTCACCTTGCCGTTGTTCTGGGTGCGGTAAATGCCCGCCACCTCGTGATCGGCCAGCAGTTTGCCCCAGGTGCTGTTGGCGAGGATCATCAGCTCCGACACCACCTTGTCGATGGGCGAGCCGCGCAGGCGTTGGCCGATGGTGATGCGGTCGTCCTTCACGTCGAAGGTGTAGTCGTTCTGCTGCGTGCTGTTGTCGGCGGACTTGCCGCGCGCCGCTTCCAGCTTGTTGGCGAAATCCCACAGCAGTTTGAGTTCGGGCGCGTAGGCATAGTCGAGCTTGCCTGCTGCCAGTGTGTCTTCGTTGAACAGGGGCTCCAGCGTGTCGTGGCGCAGGTTGGCGGCGATGTGCAGGCGCTCGATGCGGCTCTCGCTGTTCACGATCGCCAGCGAGCCCGCCTCCGCTTCCACATACAGCGACAGCGCGGGGCAGACCTTGTCGGCGCACAGCGTGAAGGATTGCACCACGTTGTCCGGCAGCATGGTGATCTTGTTGCCCGGCATGTACACGGTGGACATGCGCTGTGCGGCGATGGCGTCGATATCCGTGCTCGGTGCGATGCATAGCGCGGGCGCGGCGATGTGGATGCCGATGCGCCAGTTGCCGTTCGCCAGTTGCTCGATCGAGAACGCGTCGTCGATCTCGGTGGTGTTGGCGTCGTCGATGCTGAATGCGGTGACGGGCGCCAGCGGCAGTTCGGGGTGTTCGTCCACCGTCACCTCGGGGAAGCCGGTGCCGCGCGGGAAGTTCTCGAACAGGAATTTGTTCAGGTGGTAGTCGTGCGTGGAGGGCAGCGCGCCGCATTTTTCCAGCAGGTGTGCGGCGGAGAGGTGGGTGTGCGCACACGCCGCCTCCAGCGCCTTGACCTCGATGGTGTTGAGGTCCGGCTTGTATAGCAGCATCGCCAGCTTGTCGGCGAATTCGGCGGGCAACTGGA
>JBQGEN010000417.1:0-6653 GCA_052039615.1 Sideroxyarcus sp.
ATCCTTAGCCACCCCTTTGTCAACTATCGTCAAGGCAGCTCGAACATCACCACAGGTAACGGTGATGCAATATTGGCAGCGGCACTTTCCTTATGCACAATCGTTTCACTGATGGAAGGAATGGGATATGACCGGAGATTCGTTAGGCAATTACTTGAGAAATCGCGCCGATACATATACAACCTGGTACGCGAAGCAAAACGGCGGGGACTCAAGGACAAGACTCGCGCTGCCAAGACTTTAGTTAGCATCTACAATACGCCAACGGTCTGGTTCAAGCTGACCCCGCTCATTTACTGCCCGGATTCCGTCTTCAAGAGGCTCTATGTTTTGAAGAAAGGCATCAGCTCCAGAACGCGCGGCATAGAACGCGCCCTCAAGCAGCTCATCCGGAAGACCAGCTGACCCGGCGCCCCCTGGACGCGGTCGGCGCGTCCGGCTCCGCCCCAGTCAGTGCGCCTGCAGGACGTCCTGCGCGATCTGTCCAGCCACGACGTGCGCGAAATGTTCTGTCGTGAACTTTCTCGCCGCCCCGTCCTTCAGGAACCGGGCGATGTCTTGCTGGTACTGCGCGAACCTTTCCGGCGTGACTGAACACAGATAGGCATGCACCGCAGCCGTATCCGCAAACTTCCTGCGATCGATGAAACAGTCCGCGGGAATGTAGTCGAGCACGTTCTCCGCACCCCAGTAGACCGGGACGCACCCGCTCAGAAAACTGTCGAAGATCTTTTCCGTGATGTAATTGTCGGGACCCAGCGTGTTCTCGTAGCAGTATGAGAACTTGCTGCGCCGCATGACCTCGGCCTTGTCGCGCACTTCGCCGCGATAGCTCGGAAACGGTCTGTAACCGTGCAGCTTAACGCGCAGGCTGGCAATGCCGCGTCTGAGCTTGCCCCACAGGTTGAATGCCGGCGCCGGTTTCTGCCAGCCCATGCCGTACAGCTCGAAATATCCGGGCGCGTTGCGCTCGTACCAGCGGATGGTCCGGATCCGCTCCTGGTACAGGTCCCCTTGTAGCGGTTCGCGGAACGCCTTGTTGGCATTGATCAGGCAACTGAATATGTCGCGCTCTGCAAAAGAGGGGAACGGCCCGAACTCGAGGCGGTTCGGCACCATGATCGGCACCACGTTGGGGAGGTCGTGCAGGCGCTTGTCCCACGCGAACACGTTGCGGAAGCGTCTGCAGTAATCCCGGTCCTGGTTCAGGCGATTGATGTAAGGATTCTCCAGCGCCACCAGATATTTCGGGATGCCGTCCTCGATGAATTCCTTCCCTTCCAGGAACAGGTCGAACGCAACGGTCCGCCCCTTGTTCACGTCCGGCGTATTGAGTTCTATGCCCTGCTTGAGGAAGGCTTCGCGCAGCAGCCGTGGCATGTAGGTCGGATTGAAGCGGTGCACGCTATCCTCCGTGGCGAACATGGAGTTGTTGTTATGCCCTGCGGCATGGATGTTTGCGTAGATCATTGTGCCATCCGCTTGATGACCGCGCGCCTTATGAGCGCGCGGTAAAGACTGAGGTTCGCGTAGCGCGACCACTTGTAGCGCCTCAGGAACGCGCGCGCCAGCTTGCGCCGTGCCGGTGCCGCCGTCTCGTCGCTTGCCATCGGCTTGTAGATGAAGGAACAGCGATAGTCCGCCAGCAGATCCTTGCCCAGCACCTTCAAGTTGCGCTTGGCGAAGCCCATGAAGCGCAGGCGGTCACGCAGGGATTCGACGACGCCGTCGTTGCCGCCGTGGATGCGGTATGTCATCAGCGGCGCGGTTATCCACGCCATCGCCCCACTCATCGCAAGACTCAACAGCCAGGTCACGTCGGAGTATTTCCCGCCTTCAAGCGGCAGGCGCAGCTCGCCCAGCAGACGCCGGCGATATACATATCCCGGGAACGGCGCGATCCCCGACTGGCCCCGCGAAAAATAGCGCCGCGCCAGATCGCGCGGCGACCTGATCCACTCCAGTTCGCCCAACGCGCGGAACGACATGCGCGGCTCGATCTTGCCGAAGGATTCGAGCAGCGCGTTGCAGCCGCAGGCGATCATTTCGGGATGGTTGTCCAGCACCGCTTTCATGCGGCGCACGAAGTCCGGATGCATCAGGTCGTCGTCATGGAACAAGCAGAGGTAATCGGTCTTCGCCTCGTCGATACAGCGATTGAAGTGCTCCAACTGCCTCAACATCGGTAGCCGGCGCCGATGCTCAACCTGCGGAAACTCCCCCTTTACCATGCGTTCGACCTCGTCGTTGCTGGAGTTATCCGACACGACCAGCTCGAAATCCTTGTCGGTCTGGCCGAGAACGGAATGCAGCGTCTGCCGGGTGAAGTCGGGCCGGTTGTGACACAGAACGAAGAGGGTGAGGGAACTCATGCGTATGGGGGTTACAATATCCGGAGGCATTTTATAGCAACTTGTAGCATCATCCCGCTCCAATTCACCGCTTCCGCAAAACGATGGCAAGTCTAAAGAAGAGCAGCATCCATTTCGAGGTAGGCCGCTTCCTCCTGGTCGGCGCGACCAACACCGCGATCAGCTATGTGCTTTACCTGTTGCTGCTCGGATTCGTGCCCTACCTGTATGCCTACTCCATCTCGTACGGCATCGGCATCGTGATCTCGTATATCCTGAATTCGCGCTTCGTATTCAGGCAGCCATTGTCGCTGGGGAAATTCCTGCAGTTTCCCGTCGTTTATGCCATCCAGTACGGCTTGGGGGCGGCGATTCTCTGGCTGCTGGTCGGGCACGCTGCGGTCGCGCCCGAGCTGGCGATGCTGGTTGTGGTCGCCGCAACCATCCCGGTCACGTTTCTGGCGAGCCGTTTCATCTTGAAACGATAGTCCGGTACAGCGCTTCGTATTCCCGCGCCACGTCGCGCCAGCCGTGCGTATATGGCGGCGGTGCGGTATCACGCTGCAACTGTCCGCGTACCGCCGCCACCCACTGCTGCAGCGGCGCCGCCAGCGGCACGGCCGCTCCCGCATCGGGCCTGACTTCCGAAATCGCACCGCACACGTCCGACACCACCACCCGCGCCCCTGCCGCCATCGCCTCAGTGATGACCATGCCGTAGGGTTCGGCACGCGCCGGATGCAGCAGCACGTCGATCTGCTGCAAATGGAAGGTATCGCTACGCCAGCCGAGCAGTTTGTAGCCGCCACTCCAACCCGCAAACAGGTGCTGCACCTCTTGCGGCTGCGGGCCGACCACCCACAGTTCCAGATTCGGGCGCTCGCGCCGCAATTGCGCGACGACCTCCACCGCCAGCGGCAATCCCTTACGCTGCCATTCCTTGCCGACAAAGCCGACGATGCCGCCATCGGCCGGCGCAGCATGCCAGGCGCGCGGCGGCATCGCCGCCACGCCGGGAACGATGGGTGCGGTCAGCTTGTGTGCATACTCGGGATAATAGTGCGCGAGCTGTTCTTTGATGAAGATGGAATTGGGCACAATGAAGCGCGCCTCATCGAGCTCGCGTCGCTCCAGATAGAACTGCATGGCGATGCGCAGCGATATCTTCTTCCACCACGGCTTGTCGCGCACGGTGGCGAACGGGGGGCCGTGGAAGGTGGTGACGTCGTGCGCGGCGAGACGCTCGTTGCTATGCACGACGAAGCCGGGGTGCGGATTGTCTTTCAGCCAGCGCGCCGCACGCGCGCCGAAGCGCAACAGCGACAGCCAGCGCGGCTTGGGCGCGATCTCGCCCAATTCGTGCACGGCGATGCCTTGCGGCCTGTCGGCATGACAGCGTTCGCACACCACCACGACCTCATGTCCGAGCGCCGCCAGTTCGCGCGTGATCTCCCACACATAGCGCTCCATGCCGCCGACGGGGCCGTAGCGGCGCACGACATGCAGGATCTTCATAGATACTGGTCCACGCCCCTGAGCGCGCGTGTATGCGTGGCATTCAGCACTTGCTGCAGGCGCAAGCGGTTCTCTTCCAGGTGCGAGCGGTCGTTCTCCTTGTGCCACAGGTGCAGCACGGGCGCGGAGAAGCGCGCGCTCTTGTTGATGATGCCGGCGCGAATCAGGCGCACGACCAGATCGGAGTCTTCCAGCCCCCAGCCGGTGTAGCTCTCGTCCAGCCCGTTCACGCGCAACAGGTCGGCGCGGAACGCCGACAGGTTGCAGGTCTTCGCGCCCTGCCAGCGGCGCGGAGAGACTTTGCGGAAGGCGGAATCAGGCAAGCGCAACAACGGCAGCAGGCGTGCAATGTGACCCTGCCGGCGCGCGCGCAGCCAGTCGCCGAAGCGCCAGCGGTGGACAGGGATCCTTTCGCTCAGCACCTGCCGCGTGAAGTCCTGCGACAGAAGCAGGCGGTTGCCGGAGAGAAAGCAACCCTTCTCGCTCAACAAGCGCTGGCGCGCCACAAAATCCACGGGGGGAATGCAGTCGCCGTCGGTGAACACGATGTAGTCCGCCGTGGTCGCGGCCAAGGCGCGGTTGCGCGCCGCAGCGGCGCGGAAGCCGATGTCCTCCTGCCACACGTGACGGATGGGAAATGCGGCGCGCGCCTGGAACTGCTGCACGACCTCGGCGGTGTCAGGCGTGGAGCCGTCGTCCGCGACCAGCACCTCGAAATCGCGGCCGGTCTGCGCAAGGTAGCCTTCGAGCACGGCGGCCAGCGCATCGGGGCGGTTGTAGGTGGTGACGATGACCGCGATCTTCATTTCTGCTTCCTGTTCAGCAGCATCAGCTTGAGATAGCGGTAATAGGTGCCTTCGGCATTGGACACGGCAAGCATGAAGCCTTCGCGCCCGTCGAGGAAGCCGCCGCGCAGCACGTAGGTGCGCACGAAACTCCACAGCCCGCGCACTACCGCGCCGCTGAGCGATGCCTGCCTGCCGCGCCGCTGCATCATCGCGGCGCCCGCAGAGGACTACTGGTTGACCTTGTGCAGCACCTCTTCCAGGTCGTCGAAGGCATAGTGCAGCAGCAGGCCTTGTAACTTACCCATCTCGCCCTCGACGACCAGGCGCTCATGCACCAGGTCGTCGGAAAAGCGCGCCTTGCCGCGTTGGAACAGACGCGGCAACAGGTCGGGATACCAACCGGAATGGCGCATGAAACGCCCGCAATAGTTGGACAGGCGCGGCACGAGATAGGCATCCGCGGTTTGCGCTGCGCGCAGGATGGTTTCGATCTCCGCGCGCAGTTCCGGCGTCACGCGTTCGTCGGCGTCCAGAGACAGCACCCACTGTTTGCTCGCGTATCCCAACGCGCGGTTCTTCTGCACGCCGAAACCTGGCCAGTCGTGCACATGGACCTGCGCGCCAAGCTCCCGGCAGATCGCCACGGTGTCATCGGTGCTGCCGGAATCGACCACAATGATCTCGTCCGCCCATGCGACGGATTCGAGGCAGGCGCGGATGTTGGCTGCCTCGTTCTTGGTGATGAGAATGATGGAAAGTTCAGCCATTCGTATGAGGTCCGCTCTGTGTTTCGTCTTGCTGCATACTATGCCCGCTGGCGAGGCTGCAGGATCATCCCGGACTCCTGCAGGATGCCTTGCAGCGAGGTCAATTCCGGCTGGTAGCCGAAATCCGCAGCGCGGGTGTTCAGCGAATAGTAATGGGATTTACTGCCCGTCGCATTCACGCCGACCGTTGCCCCGGTGATCTCGTAGCGCAATCCGAATCTCTCCTGCATGGCTGACAACAGGCCCGGCTTGTCGATCGGTGCACGGCTATAACAATCGACCGCCGCATTGGCGGCAGGCGCGGCCAGCAGCGCGCCAACCAGCCGGTGGAAATCGGCGGGGTGCAGAAAGTCGCGCACGATATAGTCGGATGAAGTCTGCAACACCGTCTTGTCGCGGATGGCGCGCAGGATATCCGTGATCAGGAAGCGCGCCGCGATATCCTGGCTGCGGCTGAAATAATTGAATACACGCATGTCGAAGATGCACCACTCCGGGTGGACGCGATGCCTGCACTCCGCGTGCAGCTTGGCGACTCCATACCATTCCTGCGGCGCCAGGTCGTTTATCGCAACGATGGCCGGCGTATCGCGTTTTGCCGGCTCCCTGAACACCGACCCGTACGCCGCGCCGCTGCTCAGGAACAGGTAGCGGCAGACCGGGTGCACGCGCAGGTATTCCAGCACCAGCTCATCGAAACGCAGCGTGACATCCAGGATGGAGCTTCCCATCGCCGCGATCTGCGCCGGGTCGCCGGCGCCGACGAAATTGATGACGGCATCGAACTCCTGCTGCGCGAAGTCCGAAAATTCGCTGACCGGATAGCGGCCCGCCAGGCCCGCGGCCAGCAGCCAGTTGTTCACCGCGTCCGTGCGGCGCGCAAACAGATGCAGATGCTTGTCTGCCTCGGCCGAGAACGAGACGATCTGGTCCCTAGCGATCTGGCTGGTGGCTCCGAGTATGGCTATCCTGGTCACGTCGACAGGCACCGGCTAGCCGCTCAACTTGGGAAACTGCTCGTCCAGTTTCGAACCGAAGGCCAGGCGCGGGCGGCACTCCGTCGCGCCTTCCATCATGACCTCGATGAGCAACGGCCCCTTGTGATCCGCGATGAGCGGCAGGACGCGCTCCATGTCCGCAGCATTGTCGATGCGATGCGCCGCGACCCCGTAGGCCTGGGCGATAGCGGTGAAGGAGGGGCTGCTGTAGCCCTTCTTCGTGGATTGGTCGCG
>JBQGEN010000418.1:0-2036 GCA_052039615.1 Sideroxyarcus sp.
GGGGCGCGCCCGCCCCCCCCCCCCCGAGTCGGCGGATTCAACTTGCGTTTCCACCCCCATCCCAACCTTCCCCCTGCCCGGGGGAAGGGGCGATGTAGCCGGCCCCGACATAAATGTCTGGAAAATCGTAAAGAACACGCTCCCGTTCTTCGGCACGCGCCCCTTCTTGCGAATGTCATCCGGCGCAATGCGCACCAGCGCATCTTCTGGAAATGCGGAGAAAGAGTTGTAGGCCTGATCCGCCAGAATGTTGCGGTCGGCGAGAAACAGAATGCGCGGCCGGCGATTTACCACACCAGACCGTTCGCCCTGAGCCTGTCGAAGGGCAGCTTCCGCAGCGCCGTTCGATCCTTCAACAGGGTCAGGACGAACGGAAGTGGAGTGCCGATATGTTTGATTCCAGCGCGCATGAAACAGCTTCCAAGCCAGCTGGAACGCGATGAAGGTCTTGCCCGTCCCCGTCGCCAGCGTCAGCAGGATGCGCTGCCGGTTGTCGGCAATCGCCTCCAGCACCGCGTTGATCGCGCTGTCCTGATAGTAGCGCGAGCCCCATAGCCCGCCCTTGTCCTCGAACGGCACGGCGGCGAAGCGCTCGCGCCAGTCGTTCGCGACGGCGAACGTGCGATTCCACAATTCTTCAGGAGAGGGATAAGCGCCAACATCGCCCTCCGCCCCGCTCTGCATATCCACGCCGTAGATGCGCAGCCCGTTGGTGGCGTAAGTGAAACGCGCCCCGATCTTGCCCGCATACTGCTTGGCCTGCGCCAGCCCCTCGGTGTAGGGCAGGTCGCGGCGCTTCGCTTCGATCACCGCCAGCTTGTGGTTGCGATACACCAGCACATAGTCCGCAATCTCCGGCTTCGCCCGCTGCCCCGCGCCCTGTAGACGCCCCTCGGTGATGCGGTACTCGCGCATCACCCGGCTGCCTTCCACCACGCCCCAGCCTGCGGCTTTCAGCGCGGGGTCGATGTGTTCGGCGCGGGTTTCGGCTTCGTTCATGGGGTGGCTACGCGTATGGCGTGAACTGGTTGCTGTCGCGCGTGAGTAACTGCATTAGTCTGGGATTGATGAACAATTTTTCCTTGCCCGTATTCGCTTCGCTCAACACCCCGATCTCCACCAACTGCTTGAGGTATTGCGACGCCGTCTGGCGCTTGGCGATTCCGGCTTCGATCAAGTTGCTGATGCGGCAATACGGCAGTTCGAACAACAGGCTCACCAGCTCGTGGCTATACACCTTGGGCAAGCTTGCGCGTACATGATCTGTAGTCTGGTCTGACAACGCACGGATTGCCGCGATCTTCGCCGTCGTCCAGCTTGCGGTTTCTTCAACCCCCTTGAGAATATAGAGCAGCCAAGGCTCCCAATCCTGCTCGCGCGTCACCTGCAGCAGCAGGCGGTAATAATCCGCCTTGTTCTGGATGATGTAACGGCTCAGGTAGAGGATGGGCAGCGTCAGCAGGTTTTCCTGGATCAGAAACAGACTATTCAGCACGCGCCCCGTGCGCCCGTTGCCATCCGTGAACGGGTGGATCGCTTCGAACTGGTAATGGCCCACCGCCATGCGGATCAGCGGATCAAGCTCCGTTTCGTTGTGCAAGTAGCGTTCCCAGTTTGCCAGCAGATCGCGCAGCAGCGCCTCGCCCTCGGGCGGCGTGTAGATGGTCTCGCCCGTTCCGTCATTCTTCAGCGTCGTGCCCGGCGTGCGGCGCACCGTCATCTCCACGCCCTTGATCGTGGTGCACACCTGCTCTGCTGTGCGCGTGTTCAGCGGATATTGCTTAAGCGCCTTGAAACCATCGAACAGCGAACGGCTGTAGCGCAACGCCTCCTTTGTCGCCGAATTGGCGTGCGCCTCGTTGCCCACATGCCGAAACAACTCGTCCGTAGTCGTCACGATATTCTCGATTTCCGAACTGGCGCGCGCCTCCAGCAACGGCAAGGTGCTAATCAGCATGGACTGGTTAGGGATCAGTTCCGCCGCCTGCTTCAACTCGGCCAGCGCGGCACGCGCGGTAATGCATCGCTTTAACACA
>JBQGEN010000419.1:0-2475 GCA_052039615.1 Sideroxyarcus sp.
GCCGGCCACTTCATCGGATGCACCACGGTCACGCGCGGCAGCCCCCGGTACATGCGATACACATCCGTACCGCCGACGATCTCGAACGCGACGCGCTCATCGCGGCGCAACGCCTCCTCCATCACCGGGCGCAGCCAGCGGATCTCGGCATCGTGCGAAGCCGAGCCGTGGTAAAACACGCGGCGCACCTCCGGTGCGTCCGCCAGCGGAGAAGGCAGCAGCAGCTGCGGATCCCGTGCCGCATATTTGCCCATCAGATAGGGGGTGGAAACCCACAACGCCGCGCCCTGCCTCTGCAGCCAGCCGGCGCGCCAGGCAGCCAGCCTTGCCAGTTTGAAGCGATAGCGCAGCGGCATTCCGGCGGAGGCGGCCATGTCCAGCACGTCGTCATCCATGAAGAACACCAGCGCACGCAAGGACGGGCGGACCGACTCGATCAATTTCGCCCATGCCGAAGGCACATAGCGCACAAAGATCACCGTCGCCCCAGCCAGATCGGAGGGCGATGGCAGATCGGCGAAACCGCAGCGAACGACACGGAACGAAGCCCGGGAAACAGCAGGAAGCACGAAGAAGTCGGAAGAGGGATTGGGTTGTTCCTCGACCAGATATAGCGTTTGCACACCACTGTGCCGGCCTTGCACCCCGGCCAAAGTCATTCCGCCCAGCCCCGCCGCCCGATCCCGGCAAGCGTCGCGTCGGCTGCGCTTGCCAAACTCGACACCCGCGTACCCGCATCGGCAACTTGCCGTGCAAGTTGCCTTATGGTTTGAATCTGCTTATCGGTAAGGCGCATGGCTTGATTGTATCAGCAGCCGAAAGCGGATGGGCTGCAAGCTGGGAGGCAGCATCCCCACTCCCAAGCCTCAGTCCTCAGTCCTCCCAAGGCTTGTTCACCATCGGCGCATGACTCAGCGAAAAATCCGCACGTTCATGAGTCAGGTTCGGATTGTAGTAAGGGTCGTTCTGAAGCACATGTTTCCAGCGCTTGCGCATGTAGGCCGCCTCGCGCTTGGCGCGTCGCTTCTTTTCAGGGGTCGAGTCCTTGCCACGCGACACCGACTCGTGGTGATACAGCTCCGCGTGCGGTGTCCACACCACGCGATAACCCGCGTCGCGCACCCGCAAACAGTAATCGACATCGTTGAACGCCACCGTCAGATTCTCCTCGTCCAGCCCGCCCAGCTCAAGATACAGGCTGCGCCAGGTCAGCAGACACGCCGCCGTCACCGCCGACAACTCCTGCGCCAGCATCGCGCGGTTGCAGTAGCCGGAGTCGGTACGCAACAGGAAGGCGTGCGCATGATTGGCGACCCCGCCCACGCCGACCAGATCGCCGCCATGCTGCACGCGCCCGTCCGGGTAATACAGCTTTGCGCCAACGATGCCCACCTTGTTCTGCAGCAGATGCCCCACCATCTCTTCCAGCCAGTCCGGCGAGATCACCTCGGTATCGTTGTTCAGCAGGCACAGCACCGAGCCACGCGCCTGCCGCGCGGCAAGATTATTGATCGCCGAATAATTGAACGGCTCGTCGTGGCGCAGCACCCGCGCCCTGTCGTCCGAAGCGAGCGCCGCAAGATACGCGAGCGTATCCGGCTTGGCACTCTGGTTGTCAATGACGATGATCTCGTAGTCCGGATAGCTGGTCTTCTGCACGATGCTGTCGATGCAGCGTTTTAGCAGGTGCAAACCATCCCGGGTTGGGACCAGGATGCTGACCATGGGCATGTCGTGCGGCAAGGCATAGCGGACCCGATACCCGCCCGGAAACGACGTGCTCACCGTCGCATCGATACCCTTGCGCGCCAAGTGCGCCGCGACCACGTCCGCCCGCCCCGGTGCGCCTTCCTCGGCGCCACGGTGGATAAGGATGGCCGGAACATGGACGATGCGCTCCGCCGTCAGCCCTTCGCAGACCCGTAGCAACAGGTCGTGGTTATCGCCGAACACATCCTCCGGCTTCAGCCCGCCGGCACGCGCCAGCTCGTCCGAGCGGAAAACGACGAACTGCCCGATATAGTTGGTTGATCGCAGCAACTCCGGCGACCAATCCGGCTTGAACCGTGGCTCGCAACGCACACCACTTTCATCGAGGCGGTCTTCGTCCGGGTAGATCAGCCCGGCGTCCGGCGAACGCCCGATCGCCGCCGCCACCCAATAGAGTGCATGTTCCGGCAGGATATCGCCCGCCCGGACGATAGCGATATATGCATCGCCCGCCTGTTCCGGAGCATATGAATCAAACTGCGCCCGCCCCACAACGCGCACCTCGACGTTCCGGTACAACTGTCTGCCGATGGACTCCCGGGTCCGCGCAACCTCCCCGGTATCATGTTCCGGCACCGCGACCAGCAACACGAAACGCGGCAGGACAGCCAGGCGCGCTATATGGCGTTCAATCAGGCGGCGATCCTGTCCGGACAGCGTATCGGCGCGCGCTATCCACTGTGCATAGGAAGGCGCAGCAGTATA
>JBQGEN010000420.1:0-2957 GCA_052039615.1 Sideroxyarcus sp.
TTTTGCTTAGTTGAAATAGATGGCGTGTTCGTTTTTTTCTTCCCGGTGAGCATCGCCCTCACAAGGTTTTCTTTGTGCTGGATACTGCCCGCTGCCACCCCCAGGATGTGCAGCACGACCAGTGCCAGACCAACGATAGGAAGAAATTCGTGCATGCCGCGGAATGCGTAGCTGGCCTCGTCGCTCACGCGGTTCGCCAGAAACAGCAGCGGCCCTTCATAGTCGATCGCCGCCAGCGTCAGCAGGCCCGACAAAAAGATCAGGATCAGCAATACCAGCATGGCGAACACCATCAGCGCGCCTGCCGGGTTATGCCCGTAATAGTGTTTTGGATGCCCCGTGAGCATGGAGCGGAAATAGGCGAGCGTCTCGCCGGGGGAAAAGAAGAAAGACCGGAAGCGCGCGTATTCGCTGCCCCGGAAACCCCAATACAGCCGCAACGCCAGCATCACGCAAAGCAGGTATCCGACCCATATATGGAGGGTGGAGGCATGCAGCTCGCCGGAGACGAATGCCGTCGCGAAGCCCAGCGCCAATGTCCAATGGAATACGCGGATGAAGCGGTCCCACACCTTCACGCTTTCCGCGCCCTGCGCGATTTTGTCGTTCTCTTGCTGCATGCGATATAAATTGGCTTACTTGATTGAATGGGATACCCGAAATACACGCGCTCACGCACCGCGCTGTTGCCTCGACTGCGGCACAGCGCGCCATCCGACTACGGCAGATTGAATTAGTTCGATTGGATCAGCAGATTTTTTTCGGGACCTGCGCGAAGCAGGCGCGGATTCTATCGCATAACTTTCATTTTCAACGTCAAATTTACGTTAAAACGAAGCCCCCGTGGATCGCGCATGAGTCTTGCCGCAAGCCTGGATTAGGACTAGTCCAGTTCCACATCATCATCCTGAACAGGCTCAACTCTTCGCTGCAACGGGCCGCCAAATCAGGCCGAGCGCGGCAATCACGCAAAAGGCCGCACCCGCATAAAAAGTGAACGAAGCGCCAAGGCTGTCCCACAGCAACCCGGCCAGCACGCTGGCGACCAGCATCGCCACCCCGCTCATCAAATTGAAGAAACCGTAGGCCGTGCCGCGCAGGTCGGCCGGCGTCACGTCGGCCACCATGCGCGCCAGCAAGCCCTGGGTGATACCCATGTGCACGCCCCACAGACCAACGCCGAGCAATACCGTTGCCCAGTGGTCGTCGGTCGCCAGCACCAGGTCGGCCGCGATCAGCACTGCCAGCCCCCATGTCAGCAGCCGGGTGTGGCTCATGCTGTCGGACAGCTTGCCGAACGGATAGGCCGAAGCCGCGTAGATCACGTTCATCGCCACCATCACCAGCGGCACCAGCGCCACCGGGATGCCGCCCTGCGCGGCACGCAGCACGAGAAAGGCTTCGCTGAAGCGCGCCAGCGTGAACACCGCGCCGATGCCAACCACCCACCAGTAGGCAGTACCCAAGCGTTTCAGATTCTCGCGGCTGATCGGATTGATCGGCCGATGCGCCTCCTGTTTTTTCGGTTCATGCACACCGAACATCAGCAGCGCCACCGCCAGCAATCCGGGGATCACGGCTACCCAGAATACTGCGCGGAAATCATTGGCCCACAGCAGCATCAAGCCCACGCCCAGCAGCGGCCCGACGAACGCGCCCACCGTATCGAGCGACTGGCGCAGACCGAATGCGGCACCGCGTATCTCTGCCGGAGCGATATCGGCGAGCAACGCGTCGCGCGGCGCGCCGCGTATCCCTTTCCCCACCCGGTCCATGAAGCGCGCAGTCAGCACCATGCCCACGCACGAAGCCAGCGCGAACAGCGGCTTGCTCAGCGCGCCCAGCGCATAGCCGAACACCGCCAGCCCCTTGCGCCGCCCCAGATAGTCGCTCAATACGCCGGAGAACACCTTCACCAGCAAGGCCGTGGATTCCGCGATGCCCTCGATCACGCCCACAGTCAGCGCGCTCGCGCCCAGTACCGTAACCATGAACAGCGGCAACAGGCTGTGGATCATCTCGGAGGAAACGTCCATCAAAAGACTGACGAAGCCCAGCACCCATACGCCGCTGGGTATCTGGCTTAATGCGTCACTTTTATTCCTGATCATCATTCGCTTTGTAGTCCGTTCGGGCCGAGCCTGTCGAAGCCTGTTCTGAGCCTGTCGAAGGGCCCATTCACCCTTGCTTCACCAGAAATCTGTCCAACTGGTTCGCGAACGCCTGCCGGTCGCTCTGGCTCAACGCCGGCGGGCCGCCCGTCTCCACGCCGCTGCCGCGCAAGCCATCCATGAAATTGCGCATGGTCAGCCGCTCCTGGATCGTGTCTTTGGTATAGAACTCGCCGCGCGGATTCAGGGCATGTCCGCCGCGTTTGATCACATCTGCCGCCAGCGGGATGTCGGCGGTGACCACCAGATCGCCCGCCTCGACCATCTCCGCGATCTTGTTGTCGGCCACATCGAAACCCGCAGGCACCTGCATGGCACGGATGAACTTCGACGGCGGGCAATACAGCAGCTTGTTGGCCACCAGCGTCAGCTGGATCTGGCACCGGTCCGCCGCACGGAACAGGATCTCCTTGACGACCTTCGGACACGCATCGGCATCCACCCAAATCTGCATTACGCCGCCCCCGATGCGAGGCCGACTTCCTGCAACCCCGACTGGTACAGCTTGACGTTGTTGCGGCCGTTGTTCTTGGCGTGATACATGGCGATGTCGGCGCTCCTGACCAGCAGCTTCTCCTCGCCGCCGTGGTCCGGATAGACGGCCACGCCTATGCTCGAACCGATCTGCAAGGTGTGCCCCGCCAACTCGAACGGCCGTCTGAGCGCATCCAGTATCTTCTTCCCTACCCTTACGGCGTCCTGCTCCACCTCGATCGCCGGCAGCAGGACGACGAACTCGTCGCCGCCTATGCGCGCCACGGTATCCGACTCGCGCAGGCAATCCTG
>JBQGEN010000421.1:0-4712 GCA_052039615.1 Sideroxyarcus sp.
ACCGACCTGCTCTCCTTCGACGAGCTGTCGCGCGTGCTCAAGCGCGACATCGATGTCGCCGTCGTCACCGAAGGCCAACTGCTGGAGACCATAGACCGCGTCTATCGCCGCACCGAAGAGATCACCGGCCTGGCCAAGGCGGTGTCGGAAGAGTTGGGCGATACCTACATCGACTTCGGCGCCCTGAGTCAGACGGTCGGCGCCGAGGAAGCGCCGGTGGTCAAGCTGCTGCAGACCATGTTCGACGATGCCACCCAGGTGCGCGCCTCCGACATCCATATCGAGCCGCAGGAATCGCGTTTGCAGATCCGCTTCCGCATCGACGGCGCGCTGCACCTGCAAACGGAAGCCGACAGCAAGATCGGCCCCTCGCTCGCGCTGCGCCTGAAACTGATGTCCGGCCTCGACATCTCGGAAAAGCGCCTGCCGCAGGACGGCCGCTTCAACATGCGCGTGCGTGACCAGGCAATCGACGTGCGTATCTCCACCATGCCGACGCAATACGGCGAATCGGTGGTGATGCGCCTGCTCAACCAGAGCGGTGCCTTCCTCGCGCTGGACAAACTCGGCATGCCGCCGGACATGCTCAAGCGATTCCGCGAGATCATTCACCGCAGCAACGGCATGGTGCTGGTCACCGGCCCCACCGGCAGCGGCAAGACCACCACGCTGTACGCGGCGCTGGCCGAGATCAACACCGTCGACCAGAAGATCATCACCGTGGAAGACCCGGTGGAATACCGTTTGCCCGGCATCAACCAGGTGCAGGTGAACGAGAAGATAGACCTCTCCTTCTCGCGTGTGCTGCGTTCCGCTTTGCGTCAGGATCCCGATGTCATCCTGATCGGCGAGATGCGCGACGCCGAGACCGCGCAGATCGGCATGCGTGCGGCGATGACCGGCCACCTGGTGTTCTCCACGCTGCACACGCGCGACAGCGCCGGCACGCTGTTCCGCCTGGTCGACATGGGCACGCCCAAATACATGGTGGCCTCGTCGGTGCAGGCGGTGCTGGCGCAGCGCCTGTTGCGCCGCGTGTGCGAGAGCTGCAGCGAAAAGCACATTCCGTCGCCGCAAGAAGCCGAGTGGCTGGAAGCGGAAGGGGTCGCCCGCGACGACTGGGGCGCGCTGCACCATGGCCGCGGCTGCTCGCACTGCAACGGCACCGGCTACCACGGGCGCATGGGCGTGTACGAGATGCTGGAGATGGGGCAGGAACTGGTGGAGGCCGCCGCGCACGAGGACAACACGGTCTTCATGCAGGCCGCGCGCGAACACCTGAAGGGCAAGACCCTGCTGGATGCCGCCGTGCGCGAGATGCGGCTGGGACACACCACCGTTGCGGAAGTGATGCGCATCAGCAACCAGGTAGAAGACTGATGCCGGTTTTCGCCTACAAAGGCAGGAGCGCGCGCGGCGACCTGGTGCAGGGTTCGCTGGAAGGCACGGACAGCGGCGTCATCGCCGACCAGCTGCTGAACACCGGCATCACCCCGACCGAGATCAGGCTCACCAGCGCGGAAGCCGCGCGCACCAAACCGCAGATCGGTCTATGGCAGCGCCTTACGCAGGAAAACAAGGTCGGCGCGCTGGAGCTGATGCTGTTCAGCCGCCAGATGTACACGTTGCTCAAGGCCGGTGTGCCTATCATGCGCGCCCTGGCCGGGCTGCAGGAGTCCACGCAAAACCCGGCCTTTGCCGCGATGCTGCAGGACCTGCGCGAAAGCCTGGACGCCGGGCGCGAACTCTCTACCGCGATGCGCCGCCACCCCAAAATATTCTCGCCGTTCTACCTCAGCATGGTGCAGGTTGGCGAGATGACCGGCATGCTGGACACGACCTTCCTGCGCCTGTACGAGCATATCGAATTCGAGCGCGAGATGAGGGACCGCATCAAGTCCGCGTTGCGCTACCCCATGTTCGTGCTGGTCGCCATGGCGATCGCCATCGTCATCGTCAACATCTTCGTTATTCCCGCCTTCGCCAAGGTGTTCGCGGGCTTCCATGCCGAGCTGCCGCTGATGACCAGGGTGCTGATGGGCTTCTCCGATTTCATGGTGCAGGCCTGGCCCATCCTGCTGGCGCTGCTGATCGGCGCGGTGGTCGCCTTCCGCGCATGGATCGACACGGCGAACGGGCGCTACAGGTGGGACCGCTACAAGTTCCACATCCCGATTGCGGGCCGCATCATCATGAAGGCGACGCTGGCGCGCTTCGCGCGCAGCCTGGCGTTGTCGTTCAAGAGCGGCATCCCCATCGTGCAGGGCATGAACTCGGTGGCGCTGGTGGTGGACAACGAATTCATGCGCAGCCGCGTCGAGCAGATGCGCGACGGTGTAGAGCGCGGCGAAAGCATACTGCGCACCGCCGCGGCGAGCGGCGTGTTCAACCCGACCGTGCTGCAGATGATCGCGGTGGGCGAAGAGACCGGCGACATGGACGGCCTCATGTTCGAGATCGCCGGCATGTACGAGCGCGAAGTGGAATACGAGATCAAGACCCTGAGCGCCAATATTGAACCGATCATGATCGTGCTGCTGGGCGGGCTGGTGCTGATCCTTGCGCTGGGCGTCTTCCTGCCGATGTGGGACCTGGGTCAGGCGGCGTTGAAACGATGAGGATGAGGACCGAGGGGCTGGGACTGAGGGCTGGGGATCGAGGACTGAGGACTGAAGGTCGAGGACCGAGGATCGAACTCCCCTCTCCCGCATGCGGGATAACCAGCGACTTGGCGGCTTTGCCGCCTAGTCGAATGGCTAGGAGTTCTATCAGAGGGGTTGGGGGAGAGGGCAATTCTCCGGCCCCCAATCCCCTATCCTCAAAGGGCTTCACCCTGATCGAGCTCGTCGTCGTCATCATCGTCGTGGTGATACTGGCGGGCACGTTCCTGGTCCGCGTCCCCTACTACCAGGAGCAGGCCGAGAAGGTGGCCATGGAGCAGGTGGCGGCGGCGCTGCAGAGCGCGCTGGTGTTGCGCTACGGCGCACTGATGACGCGCGGTGCGGCGAATGAGAAGGAGCTCGGCATCCTGGCCAGCGACAACCCGATGAGCTGGCTGCAGCAGAAGCCGCGCAACTATGCGGGCGAATATTACGACCCGACACCGGGAGCGGTCGCGCCGGGGAACTGGATGTTCGACCTCAAGTCGCGCGACCTGATCTACGTGGTGGATCATGGCGAATATTTCACCCCGGGCAAGGATGGCAAGAAGTGGATACGCTTTCACATCCGGCTCCAGTATGAACCGCTGCCGGGCGGCAGTATGCAGAACGAAGGCAAGCAGGAACTGGTCGGCACCATGCTGGCGCCGACCGAGACTTACCGCTGGTTTAATTAAAGGAGGCATCCATGAATCCCATCGTTGAATCCCTGTTGTTGCGCTCCGCCGTGCTGTTCCTCATCGTTGGCAGTCTGGCCGGCCTGGTTACCGGCGCCATGCTGCTGTGGCTCCCGCAGCGGCTGCGCGCGGTGAGCGCTGTGCTCAACCGCTGGGTCACCACCCGGCATCTCAACCAGTCGCTGGAACGCAGCGTCAGTTTCGACCCCTGGTTCTACCGCTTTCGCCGCACCAGCGGCGCGCTCACCTTGCTGGGTTCCTGCTACATCCTGTACGTGTTCACGATGGGCATGGATCGGGCGGCGACCATCCATGCCTTTGCTCTTAACTACAAATTGCCCGCCGCCCTGGTTGCGGCTTTGCTGGATGGGGGAGTGCTGGTCGCCCTGTTGGGCGCGCTGTTCGCCGGCGCCATCAGCCTGTTCCTGTTGCTGCGCCCCAGCCTGTTGCGCGAGTTCGAACAGGGGGCAAACCAGTGGGTATCGTTGCGCCGCGCCCTGAAACCGGCGGAGACCCCGCGCACGGGGCTGGACGAATACGTGTTCCAGCATGGCCGGCGCGCGGGCATCCTGCTGCTGCTGGGCAGCCTGTACACGCTGGTATTGCTGACGATGATGCTGGGTCGTTATCCCGGCGCATGAGGAGCAAGGGTTGCCGGCGAGCCACATTCGCCGGCCGCAACCCGTTGTTGCAATAAGGTTTTAGCTTGCCTTGAGGCCCGTTTTGCACTAGATTGGCACCATCTGACGATGGCCGGTGTCGCGGCACCGGACGGAGCAGACGGCAGAAGTATCAAACACAAGGCCGCGGCCTTGGAAACTTAAGGAGATTGAAAATGAGACAGCAAAAAGGTTTTACCCTGATCGAACTGATCGTGGTCATCGTGATCCTGGGCATTCTGGCGGCGACGGCTTTGCCGAGATTCGTCGACTTGTCTACCGAGGCCAGAACTGCAGCACTTAGTGGCGTGGTTGGAGGTATTACGTCCGCGAACGTCTTGAATTCGGCCATGTCTCAATTGGCAGGCAAGGGCGTAACGACAACAGGTTTGACCTGCACAACTGGAATTGCGGCAATTATGGAAGGTGGGGCATTCCCGGCTGGATTTACAACCACCGCCGCCGTACTTGCGGCGGGGGCGAATACCTGTACCATCACCCAGACAGATGGCGGTGCTACAGCTAACGTAACGGTAACCGGTGTAACAGCCCTGTAATTGAAATAGAACTAAAAGCCCGCGTAGGGCGCAATAATCCGGTCCTGAGTTTATCGAAGGGAAACGGGCATTGCGCCGTATGTTGGCAAGAAACAAGGGAGGCTGCGGCCTCCCTTGTTTTTCGTCTGCCGTTCGCGCTTTTTGTTACACTGAATGCTC
>JBQGEN010000422.1:0-1673 GCA_052039615.1 Sideroxyarcus sp.
AACGACGATTTCTACGGCCCTGGAATAGACCCACAGAACAACAATCCAGAACACATGTTTCAGATCGCAGATAGGGCGAAGATAGGCGTGTTCGCAACCCAGCTGGGCTTAATCGCCAGATACGGCATGGACTATCCCGATGTGCCCTACCTTGTGAAGCTGAACTCCAAGACCAACCTGCTGAAGACCTCCCAGGCAGATCCAAGCAGTTGCCAGTGGTTGGATGTTTCACAGATAGTCGATTTCAAGGAGAGCAGTGGCCTTAACATTCTTGGAGTAGGTTACACAGTTTACCTGGGAAGTGAGCATGAAGGAGAGATGCTTCGTCAGGCAGCGCAGATAGTCTACGATGCTCACAGGCACGGCCTGGTGACCGTTCTCTGGATGTATCCCCGCGGCAAGGCAGTCAAGGACGAAAAGGACCCCCACCTCATCGCCGGAGCTGCTGGAGTGGCTGCAGCTCTAGGAAGCGACTTTGTTAAGGTTAACTACCCTGAGAAGGCGGGCCAGAATTCTGCAGAGGTCTTCAAAGAGGCCGTCCTGGCTGCAGGCAGGACAAAGGTGGTGTGCGCAGGAGGAGAGCGGGGTGATGTCAAGCTGTTCCTCAAGCAGCTTTATGACCAGATTCACATCAGCGGCGCCTCCGGGAACGCCACAGGAAGGAACATCCACCAGAGGCCCCTGGAAGAGGCAGTGCGAATGTGCAACGCCATCTACGCCATAACTGTTGAGAACAAGGGCGTGGAAGAGGTCTGGGAGATATATTCAAGGGTTTAAATGTCCAGGCTGATCTTGCTTCGGCATGGCCAGAGCCTCTGGAACAAGGAGGGGAGGTTCACGGGCTGGAAGGACGTCGATCTGTCCGCTGAGGGCATAGCTGAGGCCAGACGTGCCGGAAGGCTTCTGAGGTGCTCTAAGTATGCCTTCGACGTGGCATACACGTCCTTCCTGAAAAGAGCCATTCGAACGCTCTGGATAGTCCAGGAAGAGACTGGCCTGATGTGGATACCGGTAGTCCCCTGCTGGCAGCTCAACGAGCGCTGCTACGGCGCGCTGGAGGGCAAAAGCAAGAAGGAAACAGAGGAGAGGTACGGCAAGGAGCAGGTCCATTTGTGGAGGCGCGGCTTTAAAGAGAGGCCGCCAGCTCTCGACGATGAGTCCCACCTCTGTATGCGCTGCGATCCCAGGTACGCGGTGCTTGAAAGCGCCCAGATTCCCAGGACTGAGTCGCTGGAAGACGCCCTTCAAAGGATGCTCCCCTGCTGGCAGAATATGATAGCTCCCGACCTGAAAAAGGGCAAGAGGGTTCTCATCGTATCCCACGGCAACACCCTCAGGGCGCTGGTCAAGCTGATAGATGGCATCTCAGACGAAGAAATTGAGAAGGTGGAGGTGCCAACGGGCATATCCCAGGTGTACGAGTTTGACGATGACCTCCGGCCCAAGGCCCACTTTTATCTCAGGAATAGAGAGGGCTGTAAAAAGAACCAATAAATCGAAGAATTTGCCGTTTAGGGATGAGGCATATCATCACGAACCGTTCGAATAAAAAAGGTGAGACAGCTTGGCATACACTGTAGAGATCATATCCATTGAGCGAAAAGAGGATCTGGCCGAACAGTACGGCAGCCAGGTTCTTTACGAGCTGAAGTCCGACGTTTACGGATGCTGTA
>JBQGEN010000423.1:0-7837 GCA_052039615.1 Sideroxyarcus sp.
CATCGAACATCAGTGCACCGCCAGCATCGGTGTGGTGGTGTTCGACGGCCACGCCAGCCGGGAGGATATTCTCAAGCAGGCCGATGTCGCGATGTATCAGGCAAAAGCGGCCGGACGCAACAGAATATCCTTCAGCGATCAAAACACCTGAGCAGGGAAAGCGGCAGGTCGAAAAAAAAAGACCGCTGCGAGAGCGGTCTTTTTTCTGGTCCGCTGTCACCGGCGGTCACATAAAGTCTTCGGCACCAGCCGGCAACTCATGCGTGATGCCCTTGTGGCAATCGATGCAGGTCTTGCCGGAACCGGGCTTGGCCGCCTGCGCATGCTTGGTCTTGGCGCTCGGATCCTGCACCTCGGTATCCATGCCCTCGAAGCTGTGGCAGTTGCGGCATTCGCGCGAATCCGACGCCTTCATGCGCGCCCATTCGTGCTTCGCCAATTCCAGCCGTTTTGCCTCGAACTTCTCCTTGGTGGAGATGGAGCCGGTGATCTTGCCCCACAGTTCGCCGCTCGCCTGGATCTTGCGCTGCATCTTGTGCACCCAGTCCCTCGGCACATGGCAATCGGAACAGATCGCGCGCACGCCGGTGCGGTTGGAGTAATGCACGGAGGTCTTGTATTCCTCGTACACCGTGTCGCGCATCTCATGGCACGAGATGCAGAACTCCATCTTGTTGGTCGCTTCCATGCCGGTGTTGAAACCGCCCCAGAAGATGATGCCGGCCACGAAGCCGCCACCCAGCAGTGCGAGCATCGAGTACTTGGCCGTCGGGCTGCGCAGCACCCGCCACCAGTCTTTCAGCGTTTGTTGGATCTTCATTTGAAATCTTCCCCTTTGGTGAGGCATTACCGTCAGCCGCCTCTTGCAACAGATGGCAGGAAAAAGTCCGGGAAGCTCGGCTTCCCGGACTCATCATGGCTCAGCCGTCGCGTTATCGATTACTTGATGCTACCGAAATAGTGGACGAGCGCCTCGATCTCGCCATCGTCCAGATTTTCCATCTTCGGCTTCATCTTCTTGGGCATGGGGCGTTTGCCTTCCTTGAAGAACTTGGTCTGCTGCCGGATGTAGTCCATCTTCTGGCCGGCCAGGATACCGGCATGGTCACCGGGGAAACTGCCGTCTTCGCTGTGGCAGGTGTAGCACTTCAGCTTGTAGACCGACTTGCCCTTCTTCACCAGCTCGGGATCGGTCGTCTGCGCGGTGCGCACGAAGGTCTGCGCGACGAAGTACTCGCTGACTTTCGCGATGTCGTCCGCGCTTAACTCGGCAGCGACCTTGCACATGTCGGACTTGGTGCCCTTCTTGCTGCCGGACAGATATTCCGCCTCGACGCAGGGCCGCTCCTTGTTCTGGTATTTTTTCAGGGTGCTGGTCAGATATTCCTCGGAATAACTGGCGATGTTCGGGACCTTGGCGTCGGTGCTGTTGCCGTCCTTGCCGTGGCAGGCGACGCACGACTCGGCCGCCTTGGGCGCATCCGCGGCGGATGCGGCCGTTGAAAGCGACATGCCTGCCAGCGCAGCGCATGCGAGCAAGATGAATCCGGTGTGTGTGTGTTTCATTTCGGGCTCCCTATATTCTTATATTTTCAGTTAACAACACATTTGCTGCCGCTCCCAAAACCGGTGGTAATTTCTGCAGCCCTCCTCAGGCCCCGCTCTTGCCGGCTTTACCATCCAGCCCATGGTGAGCACTGCTTCCGGTGTTGCGGAAGCGTGTTTCGCCAAGGCAGGGCAAGTGTAGCACGGCAACGATCCATGTTTGGCGATAGTCCGCCGAATAGCCAAACCGCCCGCGCTCCGGTACATTTCGTCCGGATTTCATCGGCCACCGAACAGGATTCGCAGCGGAACCGCGTGGGCACGGAAGAAGCAACGACGGGAGATCGCCATGAAGAAACTGAAGAACGAAGCGGCGCTGTTCAAGGAAGCCCTGCTCGCCGGCGTAAGATACGCGGAGGGTCGCGGCGTGGTCGAGTTCGAGGCGACCGACTCGGCGAGCGAGAAACTGTTGTATATCTATCGCCTGCTGGTCCACGACAAGGTCATCCAGTCCCTGCCCGAGGACCAGGTCGCCGAAAAGACCCTGCGCCACAAACTGGCAATCTGGTATTCGAAACAGCTGCCCGCGGACCATCCCCTGCTGAAGTGACTAACGAGAACGATACTGCCGCAATGCACTCGCAACACCTGCAACTCCTGGTCACCCGCATCATGCCTTACGGCAAATACAAGGGACGCCTGATCGCCGACCTGCCGGGCAACTACCTCAACTGGTTCGCGCGCACCGGCTTCCCGCCCGGCGAGCTCGGCATGCTGCTGGCGCTGATGCAGGAGCTGGACCACAACGGGCTGGCGTCGTTGCTGGACCCGCTCCGGGATGGCCGCGATGGCGAAGCACGCGGCAACGTCCGCTCCCGCCAGCCGCGCATCTACGTTGCGGCGCACGAGCGCCTCCCCGACTAGCACATCATGCGGCCAAGACCATCACCCGACTATCTGGCGGGCTATCCTGCGGCGCTCGCGGCGCAAGTGCGGCAGCTGATCGAACAGGACCGGCTGGCCGATCTGTTGCGGCAAAGGTATCCGCAGACGCACGGAGTGCGCACCGACAAGGCCCTGTATGACTACGTGCTGGAAATAAAGAACGAGTACCTGCGCAATGCCGGACAACTGAGCAAGGTTGCGTTCGACAGCAAGCTGCACGTGATCGGCAACGCACTGGGCACGCACACCACCATCTCGCGCGTGCAGGGAGCCAACCTCAAGAGCAAGCGCGAGATCCGCGTGGCGGTGCTGTTCAGGGAGACGCCGCCCGAGTTCCTGCGCATGATCGTGGTGCACGAGCTGGCGCACATGAAGCAGCGCGAGCACGACAAGGCGTTCTACCAGCTGTGCATGCACATGGAACCGGACTATGCCCGGCTGGAGTTCGACCTGCGCGCGTATCTGACCTATCGCGATGCGGGCGGCGCGGCGCTGTGGGGCGGCGCCGATTCGACCTCGCAGGATTGAAGTCGCCGCACACAACGACGCCCCACTGTAGCCCCACCAGTGAACACCCCATGGCCGCCCTGCCGCGAAGGGCGTAGATTCGCGCCATAGAAAAAACCTATGGCCGACATTTGCACAACGTATTGGCCCGCCTGTCGCTCCCGCCTTATGCTGATCATGCAGTCTATTCCTGACATCGAAAGGAGATAGCCATGTCAACCGAAGCCAAATGCCCCTTCCCCGGCCACACCGGCACCGCCGCCGGCGCCCGCTCCAACGCGGATTGGTGGCCCGACCAACTCAAGCTGAACATCCTGCACCGGCACTCCGCGCTATCCGACCCGATGGGCGAGGACTTCGACTACGCAAAGGAATTCAACAGCCTCGACCTGAAAGCCGTGAAGCGGGATCTGACGGCGCTGATGACCGACTCGCAGGAGTGGTGGCCGGCCGACTTCGGCCACTACGGCCCCTTGTTCATCCGCATGGCTTGGCACAGCGCCGGCACCTACCGCACCGGCGACGGGCGCGGCGGCGGCGGGCGCGGCAACCAGCGCTTCGCGCCGCTCAACAGCTGGCCCGACAACGTCAACCTCGACAAGGCGCGCCGGCTGCTGTGGCCGATCAAGCAAAAGTACGGCCGCAAGATATCCTGGGCCGACCTGATGATCCTCGCCGGCAACGTCGCGCTGGAATCGATGGGCTTCAAGACCTTCGGCTTCGGCGGCGGGCGCGCGGACATCTGGGAACCGGAAGAGGACATCTACTGGGGCGCCGAGGGCAAGTGGCTGGCGGACGAGCGCTACAGCGGCGACCGCGACTTGGAGAATCCGCTCGCCGCGGTGCAGATGGGCCTGATCTACGTGAACCCGGAAGGCCCGAACGGCAACCCCGATCCGCTCGCAGCGGCCAGGGACATCCGCGAGACCTTCGCGCGCATGGCGATGAACGACGAAGAGACGGTAGCGCTCATCGTCGGCGGTCACACCTTCGGCACGGCCCACGGCGCCGGCGATGCAACACTTCTGGGGCCCGAGCCGGAAGCAGCCGGCATCGAACAACAGGGCCTGGGCTGGCACAGCCGCTACGGCAGCGGCAAGGGCGGCGACACGATCTCCAGCGGCCTGGAAGTCACCTGGAGCAACACGCCGACGCAATGGAGCAACAGCTTCCTGTCCAACCTGTTCGGCTACGAATGGGAGCTGACCAGGAGCCCGGCCGGCGCGCAGCAGTGGACGCCCAAGAATGGCGCGGGCGCCGGCACCGTGCCGGATGCGCACGACCCGGCGAAGCGCCACGCGCCATCCATGTTGACCACCGACCTCTCGCTGCGCTTCGACCCCGCCTACGAAAAGATCTCGCGGCGCTTGTATGAGCATCCGGATCAGCTCGCGGACGCCTTCGCCCGCGCGTGGTTCAAGCTCACGCACCGCGACATGGGGCCGCGCGCGCGCTATCTCGGCCCCGAGGTGCCAACGGAACAACTCCTGTGGCAAGACCCCATCCCCGCAGTGAACCACAAGCTGATCGACGCGCAGGACATCGCCGCGCTCAAAGGCAAAGTCATGGCGTCGGGTCTGTCCGTCCCGGAACTGGTCTCCACCGCCTGGGCATCGGCCTCCACGTTCCGCGGCTCCGACAAGCGCGGCGGCGCGAACGGCGCGCGCATCCGTCTGGCGCCGCAGAAGGATTGGGAAGCCAACCAGCCGGCGCAACTGGCGAAGGTGCTGAAAACATTGGAAGGCATCCAAAGCGCATTCAACAGCGCGCAATCCGGCGGCAAAAAAGTCTCGCTGGCCGACCTCATCGTGCTGGGCGGCTGCGCCGCCGTCGAGGCCGCCGCGAAGCAAGCCGGTGTCGAGGTGAAAGTCCCCTTCGCGCCGGGGCGCATGGACGCATCGCAGGAGCAGACCGACGTGACCTCGTTTGCCGTACTGGAGCCGCGCGCAGACGGCTTCCGCAACTACGTGCGCAAGGGGCTCGAAGGCGCGGCGGCGGAAATGCTGGTGGACAAGGCGCAGTTGCTGACGCTGACCGCACCCGAGATGACGGCGCTGGTCGGCGGCCTGCGCGCGCTGAACGCGAACGTCGGCCAATCCGGACACGGCGTATTCACCACGCGGCCGGGCACGCTGAGCAACGACTTCTTCGTGAACCTGCTCGACATGAACACGAAGTGGCAAAAGTCCGCCAGCGCAGAAGGCGTGCTGGAGGGACACGACCGGACGACCGGCGAACGCAAGTGGACGGGCACCGTCGTCGATCTCGTGTTCGGCTCCAACGCCCAGTTGCGCGCGCTCGCGGAGGTCTATGCCAGCAGCGATGCGCAGCAGAAGTTCGTGCACGATTTCGTCGCGGCATGGAACAAGGTGATGAACCTGGATCGCTACGACCTGGCGTGAGTGTTGCCATGAAAAAACTGATCGCATCCACGTTCGTGTCGCTGGACGGCATCATGCAGGCACCCGGCGCACCGGAAGAAGACCCGACTGGCGGCTTCATGTTTGGTGGCTGGATATTCAACTACGTTGCCGAAGACATGGACCTCTCGGCAGCAGGTTTCGACGGCAAGGACCGGGAACTGGTGCTCGGTCGCAGGACCTACGAGATCTTCGAAGCGTACTGGCCATACCAGCCCGCTGACGATCCGATTGCGCGGACGCTCAATGCCGCGAAAAAACATGTCGCTTCGCGCACATTGACCACGCTCCACTGGAACAACTCGACCCTGCTCCGCGGCGATGCCGTCCCGGCAATCACCGCGCTAAAAGCCCAGCCGGGCCCCGACCTGCAGATCATCGGCAGCGGCAATCTGGTTCAAACGCTACAGGCCGCATCACTGATAGACGAATACAACGTGTGGACATTTCCGGTGGTGCTGGGGCGGGGCAAGCGCCTCTTCGGCGAGACCGTCAAACCATCCGCGCTGCGGCTCGTTCGCTCCCGGGTTTCGACCTCTGGCGTCGTGATGAGCACCTATGTACCCGTTGGCGATGTCCGGCCCGGTTCGTTCCCGAGTGCCAAGCCGAGCGAGAAGGAGTTGGCTCGACGCAAAAGGATGGCGAATGGAATGTGGTGATGTGAATCCGCTTCGACCCGAGCGGGAGTTCGGTTTGGGAGGAAATTCGAGCTTGGCCCCTTGTCACTACTACTCAACTAAAGGGTGGCCCCCGACTATTCAGGATTGATGAACCGCACTCTTAAGCGTATTATTCGTCGCACTGCAAACAACTCCACAAGGAGACATGTCATGTCCAATCTGACTGCCAACGATTTAAAGACAAAAGGCATCGCCGCCATCGAGGCCGTGCTGGCCGAGCGGCCGGAAGCGATCGTCTCGGTACGCGGCAAAGAGCGTTTCGTGGTAATGGAGATCGCCCAGTATCACCACCTGCGCGAATGTGAACTAGAAGCCGCATTGGCCGAAACCAAAGCCGATATCGCCGCCGGCAGATTTAACAAGGGCACGGCGGCAGCGCACGTGAAGCGGGTGAAAAAGACCGCCGCATGACCTTCCAGCTTATCTATATGGAGCAGTACGAAAAGCGCGCAGCGCGTTTTCTCAAACGCCATCCCGAGCTGGAAAATCAGTACCTCAAGACACTGCAACTGCTGGAGCTGAACCCTCACCATCCATCGTTGCGTTTGCACGCCTTGAGCGGAAGGCTACAAGGCCTGCACTCGGTATCCATCAACCTCTCTTACCGCATCACGCTTGAGTTGCTGATTAAGGATAAAGAAATCATCCCGATCAATGTGGGCGATCATGATGTGGTGTATTGATCACGCAGCAGCAGCGTTCCGTTGACCACCAATTGATGCTGACCCCATAAGCTCCCGGCCAATCGGAATCTACGTCTGATTCTCGGCCATAGCCGACAATTCACGTGAATTTGAATTACGTCCGGTTTGCACTCAAGACCAGACCGTCAACGTAAAGCTAAGGGGCGCCGCGCTTTTGCGGCGTCCCGCTTGAGCGCCGGGTTAGGGATGGCATGATTAATATCAAGAAACGCGGATGACTTCCAGCCCAACCTACGCGGGGCATAATTATTGAAGCACACACTTGCCAAATTTCCCAACTTTCACGATCTCATATTTTAACGGGAAGTTACCAGCATCATCTTGTTCGGTCCAGACAACCTCGAGTAATTTAATTTTGAGTACCGCATCAGCTGACCAGCAATTATTTTTATCAGTCAACTCTGGATAATTTACTTTTGGTGAGGACAGCGCTGGAGTAGTAATTTGCAGAGCGTTGATTGAACTACTAAACATGCTAAATTTAGATGACGACTCCCCTGAAAATACCAAATAATCTCCGGCGCCTTCTTCGCCTCCGCGTCTCTCGCTGATTAGTTTCCCGTGTACAGTCGCATCGCCACTAAAATAAAAAGTCCCAGCCAGAAAACGATCTCTTGGCCTTTTGTTATATCCACATACAAAAGTTAATGTCATGCCTTTCGGGGCGGTAACAGGAAACTTAGGCAAATCTTTTTTGCATACGCTACACCCTTCCCCGCACCCGGATATTCGCCCGCAGGCGACAGTATCCCAACATAAATCATTTTCACTTGGCCACTGTGGTTCAAAATCAGCGGGTATGACTACCCTCTGCTCCTCTGCTGATACTCCAGCCAGGCAAAAGATAAGCCCAGCCATCACAACTATTTTTTTTATCATCATTCAATCACTCCCTATGTTTTCCCTAACGTGGAGCGAAGGGGCTGCGCTTTGGCGCGGTCCCGCTTGAGCGAATAGTTAGGGTAGTGCAGGTGTGAGACTGATCTGCAGCGGAACAAGTGGCAGCGAAGAAAGCATTGGCCATAGTCATGAACAC
>JBQGEN010000424.1:0-1593 GCA_052039615.1 Sideroxyarcus sp.
CGGTACAGTTCGTTTAACTTAACTGGCATGAATGGTTCTAAAGCAATAAACATAGGTTATCTCTCCTCAATGTTCGATAAGTTACACGGTTGCACTAGTTTAACATAAAAGGTACTTGCTGCCCACGCAAATACCCCCCTACAACCGAACGTCAACGAGATTAAAGATTAAGAACCTGTCCGAAAATTGTGAAGAACTCCGGTTTTTGGATAGGTTCTATGGTAGATCTAGATTCCACAGGATCACGGTGCCATCCGCGGAAGCGGAGGCGAGGCGTGCTCCATCCGGAGAAAAAGCCAGACCAATGAGCCGCGCCGTATGGCCAGCCAGGATGCGGGCTGTTTGGCCGGTGGAGGCCGCCTGGCTGTTCGCCTCGAGCAGATAGATCCGGCCATCTTCCAGTCCAATGGCCAGAGGCTGGCCGGCGGGGGAAAGGGCGGCTGCGGAAGCGCTGGTTGCCGGGACCGGCGGAGAAGAGTTAACCTTATCCAGCAGCTTGCCGCCCGGCGCTTCCCACCGATACACCTGCCCGTTGTTATAGACGGCCAGCAGGTTCTGGCCGTCATGCGCGTAGCCTACGTACAGGCTGCCTGTGGGCGCTCCCGAGAGCATGAGGATCTGGTCGCCGCTGGCAGTGTCCCAGACCGTCACACCGCCTCCTCCGCCTGCGGTCACAGCCAGGAGGGATCCCTCCGGGGAAAATGCCAGGTGGAGGGCATTCGAAACCGGCAGGCGGAGCGCTGGCTCTCGGGCCGCCAGATCCCATATTACCACCGAATCTTCCCCGTACAAGAACGCGTAAGAAACGGCCAGGCGCTTTTGATCGGGGGAAAAGGCCATGCTATAGGCAGGGGCGGCCAAACCCGCCTCCAGGCGAAAAGGTTCAAATAGAGGAGGATCTGACGTGCTCCATAAGAGAATAGATCCATCCGAGGTTCCGGCGGCCAGGAAGGCCCCCCCTGGGGAGAGCGCCAGCGCGGTCACTCCTGAGGCACTTTCTGTGACGGGCAGGGTGAGACGCAGCCGCGGTTGGGCCGCTCCATAAGTTTGCGGCGCTTCCCACAGGATCACCTGCCCTTCAGCCAGGCCATACCCGGCCGCCAGGCGCTCTCCACCCGCCGAGTAAGCCAGCCCGGAGACAGGCCAGGTGAACCCCTCCAGGGTCAGGCCGGCCTTGCCACTCACCCGCTCACGCCGGACCAGTGGGCCGTGCTCCGAGCCGTTTGACTGAAGAGTCCAGACAGCCTTCCCATCTGGCGAGAAAGCTAATAACCGGGCCACGACAACGGGTATAGGGGAGCCGGTAAGGCGCCATTCCTCCAGCAGCGCACCGCTCCTGACCTCCCAAAAATGGATGGCTGATCGTGTCCCGGTCGCCAGGGTTGCCCCGTCCGGGGCGAAAGCCAGGCTCCAGGCTCCCTGTTCTGAAAGGGTATGGAGCGGCTCCAGGCCACCTCCCGTCTTAAACAATCCTTCTGTATCCCAGAGGGTGATGGCGCTCCTATCTGCGGAGGCAGCCAGGACTGCCAGAACCTCCCCCCCAGGGGAGAAAGCGATATCGAACACCCCTTCCAGCCCCACCTGCACGGTGTG
>JBQGEN010000425.1:0-5798 GCA_052039615.1 Sideroxyarcus sp.
CGGCGGCGAGGCAGGTCGCGACCGCACCGGCGCCGCTCGAAGCCGCCAGGTTCAACGCCCAGGCCGAGGCCTTGCTGGACGCGGTCGACCCCGAGCGGCGGCCGGACGACGTCGACGCGATCCGGGACGCCCTGCGCACGCTGGAAGAGCATTACCAGGTACTGAAAGCGGGGCTGCTGGCGGCGGGTGCGCAAGGCGAGCTGGCCGTGGCGGAGATGGATGCCAGACTGCGCATTGCCGGCGCCACCCGTCGCGCCCTGCAACAGGCAGTGAAGGCGGCGACCATGCTCGCCGCCGAATCGGCGCCAAGCGCTCCGCGTCCCTAGACCGCCTCGCTGCCGGCTTTGTCGTCCAGCACCGGCTTGTAGTCCTTATCCCTGACGCCCTGCACGACAAAGTCGATGTCCGTCGCCGGCACCTGCAGTAACTCCAGCGCGGTCGCACCGAGGCGCAGGCTCGCCTCGATGGCTTCCGGATAGGCATGGATCGCCCCGGCATCGAGCAACCGGGAACTGGCCTGCAGGTCGCGCGCCCGCGCGATGATCGGCACTTGCGGGCAGTGCTTGCGCAGATAGGACACTGTGCGCAGCGCCATCGCGGCATGGTCGATGGTGATCACGACGAGTGCCGCGCGCTCCACGTGGATGGTGGCCAGCAATTCCGGATCGGAGATGTCTCCGTACAGCACCGGGTGGCCATCGGCACGGCCGCGCGCCACTCGCTTCGCGTCGTGATCGACCGCCACGAAGGGAATGCCGGAAGACTCCAACAGCACGGCAATGGTGTGGCCGACGCGGCCGTAGCCGCCAATCACGGCCCGCACCTCCCCGGCGTCTGGCGCGCCCTTGGGCAATTGCCGCAGTTCGTCGCGCTGTTCGCCAACGATCCACGTCGCGATGGTCCGGTTGAAGCGGATCAGCAGCGCGCCGACGATCATGGACAGCAGCACGGAGGTGATCGCGATCTGGCCCAGCACCTCGTCGATGACGCCGGAATCCAGCGCGATGGCGATCAGCGCGAGGCCGAATTCGCCGCCGACCGACAGCAGCAGGCCGGTGCGCCAGGATTGAAGCGCATCCGTCCCGCCCCTTCGCATCATCGCGGCGACAATCAGCGTCTTGCTGACCACGATGAGTAGCGCGCCCAGCAGCGTCCAGTGCCAGATCGGAGGGATCGCGGCCGGGTCGAAGCGCATGCCGATGCCGATGAAGAAGATGCCCAGCAGCACGTCGCGGAACGGCCGCATGCTGGATTCGACCTGATGCCGGAACTCGGTCTCGCCCAGCATCATGCCGGCGAGGAAAGCGCCGAACGCCAGCGACAGCCCGAAGCTGCTGGTGGTCCAGGCCGCCAGCAGCGCGACCAGCAGCACCGCCAGCGTGAACACCTCGAGCGAGCGGCGCTCGGTGACCAGATGGAACAGCGGGCGCAGCAGCCAGCGCCCGGCGAAGAACACCAGCGCGAAGGCGAACGCCGCCTTGACCATGGCCCAGCCCAGCGCTCCGGCGAGCGCGGCGGCGCCGACCGTCGTGCCCAGCACCGGAATGACCACGAGGAAGGGAACGGCAGTCACGTCCTGGAATACCGACATGGCCAAGCCGAGCCGGCCGTGGCGACTGTTTTCCTCGCCCTGTTCCGACAGCAGGCTGGCGATGATGGTGGTGGACGACTGGGCGAACACCGCGCCGATCACGAATGCGGCGGCGAGCGGCAGGCCGGCCAGCCAGGCGACCAGGCCGACCGCTACGGTGGTGAGCGCAACCTGGCCGGTGCCCAGGCCGAACACCTGGTGGCGCAGCGCATGCAGTTGCGGCAGCGAGAAATTGAGGCCGATGGTGAACAGCAGGAACACCACGCCGAACTCGGCGAGCGCCTTGAACTCCGGCACATACACCGTCGGCCCGGCGGTATGGGGGCCGAGAATCACCCCAACCAGCAGGTAGCCCAGGCTGGTCGGGATGCGCAGGCGCTGGAACCCGACCACGACGGCCACCGTTACGCCCAGGAGCAGCAGGATTTGTGCAAGATGTTCCATCTTCGTTTCTTTTTCCCTGCTCAGGCGCTCAACAGCACGTCGCAATCGGCGTGGTACAGGACGTTCTGCGTCACGCTGCCGAGCAGTTGTTCCTCGACATATTTGCCGCCGTGCTTGCCGATGACGATGAGGTCGCTGCTGCGCGCGCGCACCTGCTCGAACAGCACCGCGGCGGAAGAGCCATGCAGCGCCAAACGTTCCAGTCTGTCCTCGACCATGCCGCGCTCGCAACTTTGCGCGAACGCCTCCAGTGCGCCGGCGGCGTCGGCAAACTCGCGTTCGCGGTAGCGCTCGATATCCTCTTCGCGCGCGCCGCCCATACGCATGCTGGCCTCGAACGGCACCAGCCAGGCGTGGACCAGCGCGTGCCGCGCTTCGGGAAAACAGTCCAGCGCCAGGCGCGCGGCGCGCTTCGCCGCGGGCGAAAAATCGGTGGCGATGACGATGTCGCGATACAGCGCGGCCTCGGTCTGCCGCACCAGCAGCACCGGAATGCGCGACGCTTCCAACACCTTGAGCGCGGTGCCGCCCAGCACCAGGTCACGCAGCCAGTTTTCGCCGTGCTCGCCGACCACCAGCAGGCCAGCCTGGCGCGCGGCGACGATGTCGCCGATCCGCAGCGAAGCGCGGCCGCTGAGCATCTCGACATCCACCGCCACGCCGAACTCGCCCGCGATCTGCTCACCCAGCTGCGCCAGGCGCGCGCGCTGGCTGAGCGCCGGATTGACGTCGCTCCAGCCCGGCAGGTCGTACACCGCCCTGAGGCTGGCCCAGGCACTGTCATTGAACACGTGCACCAGGGTCAGCCTCGCCCCCCAGGCGCGCGCCAGGCGCGCCGCCTGCCGCACGGCGCGCGTGGCGGTCGCGGAAAAATCGGTGGCGGCGATGATGGACTGCGGTGCGGTCATGGCGCTCTCCTGCCGGAAGAGGTCGAATTCCTGTGTCCGGATTGTAGCGGCTATCCGCGCGCCACGTGCAGGCGTTCGGGGCGTGGCGCCGGATACCGCCGTTTGGTACGATGCGGCGGCGTCCCACCGGTTCGCCTCAATTCCGTCATCTGTCCATGCAAGCTGCCAGTACCAAACCATGAGCACTTCCGCCATTCCCGGCAAGGCGCCCGAGAACCTGTTGTTCCGTTCGCGCCTGGAGATCTGCCGCATCCTGCAGTTGCTGGCACAGGAACAAAGCCCGCTGACTGCCCGGCTCGACCGCGGGCTGGCGTTCGCGTCGCACTTCCTTTCCGTCGATCCGTGCAGTGGCCATTTCACCGTGGCCTACGGCGCGCACAAAGAGGGCAACGCCGCGCTGCTCGAATCGGCGTCGGTGGAATTCACCGCCACCGACCGGCATGGTCTGCATTTCAGCTTCGCCGCGTCGGATCCAGAGGAGGTACGGCATGATGAACAGCCGGCCATCCGCTTTACCCTGCCCAGGGCGCTCCTGCTGCACAACCAGCGCGAGCACGCGCGCATTCCCGTGCCCGCCGATATCTCGCTGCGCTGCATCGCCGACGAGGCCGGCGTGATTCCCTTCGAATCCCACATCAACGACATCAGCCACGACGGGCTGGGCTGCCTGATCTACGATCCCGACATCAACCTCGATACGGGTGCGCTGCTGCGCGGCTGCCGCATCATCCTGCCCGATGGCGACGCGGTGATCGCCGATCTCGAGGTCATGCACATCGCAACGATCACCCTGCCCGACGGCAGGACGGCGCATCGCGCGGGCCTGCACTTCCTGCAACAACCGGTCGAGATTCCAAAATTGATCAAGTTGTTCATCCAGGATTTGGGCAAGACCTGAGGCTGGTGCCGGTTATAATTCGCGCCTGCTTCCCCCATCTTTCCGGTAACGACATGAAGACTCTCATCTGCGGTTCCATGGCCTACGACACCATCATGGTGTTCAAGGACCAGTTCAAGAAACACATCCTGCCCGAGCAGATCCACATCCTCAATGTCGCCTTCCTGGTACCCGAGATGCGCCGCGAATATGGCGGCTGCGCCGGCAACATCGCCTACAACCTGCAACTGCTGGGCGGACATCCGCTGATCATGGCGACCGTGGGCGACGACTTCGCGCCTTACGCGCAGCGCCTCTCCAACCTCGGCCTGGCGCAGACGCACATTCGCCATGTGCCGGACAGCTTCACCGGACAGGCTTTCATCACCACCGACCTCGATGACAACCAGATCACCGCCTTCCATCCGGGCGCGATGGGTCATTCGCACCTCAACCGCGTGGCCGATGCCAGGGAAGTCACGCTCGGCATCGTCTCGCCGGACGGGCGCGACGGCATGCTGCAGCACGCGCGCGATTTCGCCGAAGCCGGCATCCCGTTCGTGTTCGACCCGGGCCAGGGCATGCCGATGTTCTCCGGCAACGAACTGCTGGATTTTGTGGAACAGGCGACCTACGTCACGGTGAACGACTATGAGGCGAAGCTGCTCCAGGACAAGACCGGCAAGACGCTGAAAGAACTCGCCGGACACGTGAAGGCGTTGATCGTCACCCTCGGCGGCGACGGCTCACTGATCTACGCCGACGGCAAGCAGATCGCCATCCCCACGCCCAAGCCCGGCGCCATCGTCGACCCCACCGGCTGCGGCGACGCCTACCGCGCTGGCCTGCTGCACGGCATCCAGCAGGGCTGGGACTGGGAGACCACCGGACGTCTGGCTTCGCTCATGGGCTCGCTCAAGATCGCCAGCCGCGGCGGACAGAACCACAAGTACACCCGCGCCGAGTTGGTGAACTTGTACGAGCAGAGTTTCGGCTCGCGCATCAAGCTGTAGCGCATGGGCATCCCGGGCGTGCTCGCATCCGTCATCAGCGACGCGACGCATCGCCATTTTGTCCTGCGCGACTCGAAGCCCGTCGGGGGCGGCAGCATCAATGAGGCATACCGCCTGGAGGGTATCGACGGCTCGCGCTATTTCCTCAAGCTCAACGACGCGCAACACCTGCCGATGTTCGCTGCGGAAGCGGAAGGGCTCGGCGCCATCGCCGCGACCGGCACGCTGCGCGTGCCGCGTCCCGTCGCGCATGGCATCGCCGGTCGGCAAAGCTATCTGCTGCTGGAACATCTGGAGTTGGGCCCGCGCGGCGATGCGCATCGACTCGGTGAACAACTCGCCGCGCTGCATCGCTGCACGGCAGCACGATTCGGATTCCCGCGAGACAACTTCATCGGCACCACGCCGCAACCGAACGCGTGGGCCGACGACTGGATCACGTTCTGGCGCGATCAGCGCCTGGGGTTTCAACTGCAACTGGCGGCGAAGAACGGCTACGGCGGACAGTTGCAGCATTGGGGCGAGAAACTGCTGGACGTGCTGCCCGCGTTCTTCGCCGGCTACACGCCCCGGCCCTCGTTGCTGCACGGCGACCTGTGGGGCGGCAACCACGCGTTCCTGGCAGATGGCACGCCGACCATCTTCGACCCCGCCGCCTATCATGGCGACCGCGAATGCGACCTCGCCATGACAGAACTCTTCGGCGGCTATCCTGCGGAGTTCTACGCCGCCTATCGGGCAGCATGGCCGCTGGATGCGGGCTACGCCACGCGCCGCGATCTGTACAACCTTTACCACATCCTCAACCACGCCAACCTGTTCGGCGGCGGATATGTCTGGCAGGCTGAACAAATGGCGCAAAGGCTGCTGTTTGAATGTGGCTGATAATATCGTTTGCTATTCCCCCCGATACAGGTCATAGTGCGCGCCAGCGAGTCTCAAGTGCTGTTGTTGCTGTCTGGTTA
>JBQGEN010000426.1:0-3335 GCA_052039615.1 Sideroxyarcus sp.
GCTGACCGCACCGAACGTGCCCAGATGCGGATCGGCCAGCACGGCCAGGAAGCGCTCGCGGTCGCGGTGCGACGCACCCAGGGCATCGCTCATGTCGGCCAGCCCGTCGAGATGCAGTGCGCCCGTGATCCAAACCCACAACAGCAAAGCCAGCAGCGCGCCCAGCCATGGATCGATACGGCTGCCCAACCACAAAGCGGTCGCCAGCAACGCGCCTATGAGCAGACCGACCAGCGGGAACCAGTGCGCGCTGCGCGGCAGATTCGCCGCGTCGAGGTCGCGCAGCTGCGGCGTGGGCAGCCGCGTCAGGAATTGGATCGCCAGGATCAGACCGCGCATCGCCACGTCGCCTCAATTGATGGAAAGCAGAAAGGGGGGCTGTTCGTGCAGCCAGGAAATGCGCAGGCTCGCCGCTTCCGGCAGCGCTACCTGAAAGGCTTGCGCCGCCGTGAAACCGAACAGTTCCATGAGCAAGGCGCGCATCACCCCCGCATGCGTGACGAGCAGTCGGCTGGTACCGCCGTCCTGTCGCAGCCAGTCATGCCACCCCCGACCGGCGCGTGCGCGCAATTTCGCGAGCGATTCCCCGTTCGGCGGGGGATGCGCGCCGTGCGTGGACTGGAACGCATGGCATTCGACCGGATGCAGCGTGGCCGCCTCCTCGGGAGACAATCCTTCCCAGTCGCCGAACGCCAGTTCGCTGAACTGCGGCAGCACCTGCAGGGGCACGCCGTGGTGGGCGGCATAAGCCGCGGCGAACTCATGGCAGCGGCGCAGCGGCGAGGTGGCGACCGCATCGAAAGCGGACGGCGGAAAACGTGCGAGTGTCGCGTGCATCTGCGCCATGCCCTGCGCACTGAGCGGATCGTCCAGTGCGCCGCGAAACACGTGCGCGCGCCCGGCGACCTCGCCGTGGCGCAATACGGTCACCAGGATGGGGTCAGCCCTGCTCACTGACCCCGGCCTCGGCAAAGGTGGCCATGCCGCGATGCAGGGCACACGCCAGCTGCAGCAACGGCACGGCCGCCGCCGCGCCGCTGCCTTCGCCCAGGCGCATGCCCAGCTGCAGCAAAGGTTGCGCCCCCAGCGCGTCCAGCACGCGCTGATGTCCGGGCTCGGCGGAGGTGTGCGCGAACAGCAGCCATTCGCGTAGCGCCGGGTTGATGCGCACGGCAACCAGCGCCGCCACCGAACTGATGAAGCCATCCACCAGCACCGGCAGCCCATTTTGCGCGGCAGCAACATACGCCCCGGCCAGCCCGGCGATCTCGAAGCCGCCCACGCAGCGCAGCACCTCCAGCGGCTGGCCGGCCGCGGCATGATGCAGGCTCAGCGCCTTGGCGATCACTTGCGCCTTGTGCGACACCCCCGCGCGATCCAGCCCGGTGCCCGGCCCGGCCAGCGCGTCGGGTGCGGCCGACAGCAGCGAGCAGGCGATGGCCGCTGCCGAGGTGGTGTTGGCGATGCCCATCTCGCCGCCGATGAAGAGTTGCGCCCCCTGCTGCTTCGCGCGCAGCGCCGCGTTGCGTCCGGCCTGCAGCGCGGCATCGCATTGCCCTGCGCTCATCGCGGGCTGCCTGGCAAAGTTCGCTGTGCCTGCCGCGATGCGCTCGTCGCGCACGCCGTCCAAAGGCTCGACGGCGGACACCGTGCCAAGATTGACGACCTCCAGCGTGGCGTTCAGCTGCCGCGCCAGCACGCTGATGGCCGCCCCGCCGCGCGCAAAGTTGCGCACCATCTCGGCGGTGACCGCTTGCGGGAACAGCGACACGCCTTCCTCGGCCACGCCGTGATCGGCGGCAAAGATGGCGATGTGCACCTGCTCCATCACAGGTTGTTCAGCGCCCTGCCATGCCGCGAGTTGTACCGCGAGGTCTTCCAGGCGTCCCAACGCACCGGGTGGCTTGGTCAGTTGGCCTTGGCGCGCCAGGGCGGCAGTGCGCGCGGTTTCGTTCAATGCCGCACACGGTCGTGCCAGCCAATTCGTTTCCATCTTCAACTTCCTTTCACCATCAGTGGCATTCCGGCCACGGTCAAAATCACGCGGTCACACAATGCGCCCACTTGCTGATGCAGCCGTCCCGCTTCGTCACAATAACGACGCGACAACTCGCCCATTGGGACGATGCCCATGTTGGTTTCGTTGCTCACCAGAATGAGCCGTCCGGGCAAGGTGGGCAGCACGGCCAGCAAGGCATCCACCTCGCGGCGCAGCTCATCCTCTTTCGCATCGCACAGCAGTTGCGTGAGCCATAGCGTCAGGCAGTCCACCAGCACGCAGCGGTTGGCAGCGGCCTGTTGTTGCAGCACCTGCGCCAGATCGTGACCGGCCTCGACCACCTGCCAGTGCGCAGGTCGGCGCGCCTGATGCTGCGCGATGCGCTGCTGCATCTCAGCGTCGCGCACTTGTGCGGTCGCCACGTACACCACGTCCAGGCCGGATTCAACGGCGTGCTGTTCGGCGAGACGGCTCTTGCCGGAACGCACGCCGCCCAGGATCAATTCACGCATCGCCTCCCTCCCAAATCGAATAGCGCGCACAGCTTTTCCATATCCAGACACCCCTCCACCGCATCCGCGAGCCGCTCCAGATCGGCTTCGCAGCGTGCCTGGTAATCCGGCGCCTGCACCTCGCACAATCCCGCCCAACGCAGCAAGGCGCTGCATGCTGCGGCCGAGTCGAACAAGCCGTGCAGGTAGGTAGCGAGGATTTGTCCATCGCCCGAGATCGCGCCGTCGGCGCCGTATTCGAGTTGCAGCGCAGGTCGCAGCAATGCCGCACCGATGGAAACGCCCGCATGGATCTCGTAGCCGGACAAGGGCGCGTTTTCCAACAACAAGGTGCCGCGCACGTTGCGCAACTGCTTTTCCGCGGCGAGCGTAGTGCTCAGATCCAGCAAGCCCAAGCCTGCACTGCTGCCCGCCTCGCCCTCCATTCCTTGAGGATCGTGGATGTGCAGCCCCAGCATCTGCAGTCCGCCGCAGATGCCGATGAGCTTGCCGCCATAGCGCAGGTGCTGATTGATCGCCGCATCCCAGCCGGCCGCACGCAGACTGGCCAGATCGCTGCGCACGGATTTGCTGCCGGGCAGGATGATCAGATCGGCGGGCGGCAGCGGCTCGCCGATAGGCACAAAGCTGAAATCGATCTGGGGATGCAGGCGCAGCGGGTCGAAATCGGTATGGTTGCTGATGTGGGGCAGGACGGGAACGACGACGCGCAGCTTGCCCTCTCCCCCGGCCCCTCCCCCGCTCACGGGAGGGGGGATTGCGTCTTCCGCTTCCAGGTGCAGGTCATGCATGTAGGGCAACACGCCGAGCACCGGCTTGCCGGT
>JBQGEN010000427.1:0-8298 GCA_052039615.1 Sideroxyarcus sp.
ATTGGCAGTGAACGACTGTCCGGAATACGCCAACCCGCCGCCGGGACAAGTCAGCCCGGCAGGACAGGTCATGGGCCCTGTCACCACAGTATCGAAATGGTCCGGCATGAAGCGTCCGACGTTGCCTGCCCCGTTACAGACCGAGCCGCCGGTGCCGGTATTGCCGCTCGCGGTGAGGCCGGAGCCGAGGTAGCTGCCGCTCGCCAGCGTGGCGACCAGATCGCCGTTGCCGACTTCGCTCCAGTTCAAGTTGCCCGCGCCTGCCGCACCGCCTGCAAACGTGCCGACATTGCCGCTGAATACGCCATTGACCGCATTGACACCCGTTGGCTGGCATTTGCTGAATGACAGCGTCACACCCTCCGCAGCCAGCTCCTGGCCGAAATTTGCCGTTGCTGTAGGCGTCGCCAAGCCATTGTAGGCAGTCACGGTCGCAGAAAAATCTGCTCCCGCCTTGATCGGCGCCGCGGTAACACCGGAAAAACCGAAGTGGTGCGGAGCCACCACGTAGGCGTTGCTGCTGCCATTGAGCGTTACCGCCGTGGCACCGCTGAACGGAGTGACGGTCGCGTTCGCACTGAGCGCAATCTGGCCGACATCGTCATAACGCGCGGAGACAGGCGAAGACCCATTGGCATCGAAAGTCAGGCTGACTGACGTGCCGGTCGGCGCAATGGGGCTGGCATTGATGGTCATCAGGCTCCCCGGCTGGCAGACTGAAGGATTGCTGCAGGTGTAGCCCATTTCAACCGAGGTCGTCGAACTGATGATTGCGGGCGTGCACACGGCTGGGTTGGCGGTTGATGCCTGCACCGCGCGCAGATAGAACACGGGAGTCGCGATGCCGGAAACCTGGGCGGGAATGGTGTAGCCGCTGCCGTTGGCAGTGTCGGAAAAAATGAAGCCTGCAAGGCCTGCCGTAAAAGTGCATGCAGGCGAGCCGAAATTACACGTGGTGGCGCTACTCGGAACTGGCGTGGCCGAGGAAACGCCGAACACCACGCTCCCCGCCGTGGCGACCTGCACATTCTTGTTCACGGTACTGCTGCCACTCGCGATCGCGAATCCGGCGCCTGCCGCACCGCCTGTCGTGCCATCCCAGTTCACCGTCGGCGTACCTGTCGCGCTCAGCGTGCCGCTGACCCCGCCGGCGTAAGCGGCGGTGCATGCGGCATCGGCACAGGCCTTGACCGTCAGAGTGCTGGCAGCACAGGTCAGGCCCGTGCCGCTGGCATGTTGGATCTCCAGATGATGCGGCCCGCCCGCGACAAACGCTATCGTCGCCGACTCGTCACGCAAAGGCGAGCCGTACAAGAGCTCCTTGTATGAAACCGGGGTGACCGTCACCGTTTCCGCAACACTGTCGCGTATCGTCAGCGTCGCCGTCCCCAAGGTGCTGTCCAGTTTGCCGGTTACGCTCTGCCCGACAATTACGGCATTGGACAGGGTGGTGGATACAATCGAAGCTGAACCGCTGACCGTCACCGTGATCATCAGCGGGCCTTCCGTGTCGGTCGGGCTACCCTTGACGAGATTCCCCATGGCATCGAAAGGCACCACGTGATTGAACCTGTCATGCAGCGCGAGATCGATGACGGTATCGGTATTGGTCGCCGGAGTGGCTCCACCATAGCTGGCTGCCAGATGGTCGGGACCGACATAGAAGTTCGTCTGCACGAAAAGCGTGTTGCTTGTCTTGTTCCAGATCTGGACGACCCACGTCCCCAGCGGCCCGCCTGCCGGAATCGTGCAGGTGTCGGGGAAGATGGTTCCGGTGGTGCTTGCCTGCCGTGGCGTGCACACCTCGGTACCGCTGGAGTCGTACCACCTGTATTCGTAGCTCGTGCCGCTGGTGAGTCCAAAGCCCTTGGCGTAGACGGTATTTCCCGCCGGATAGATGTACTGCTCCGTGGTGTAAGCCGTATCTTCATACAGCACCATGTTCTTTACCGTGGTCACATCTGTGACCGAAACGGCATTTGGCGCGCCGGACGTGTATTGGGCGGTGAGCGTTGCCGTACAGGTGGATGACGCTGCGGCACCGGCGGGTACGGATACCTTGAGCACGAAATCCAGATACCCGCCGCTCGCCGCAAGCGTGACCGGCGAAGTCAGCGCGGTCGACTTGTCGGTTTGGTATAGCGCGCTGGTCCACGTTCCGGTGCATCCGCTGAAGACCGGCGTCAGCGACACCGTCTTGCTGCTCGACGCGTTGTTTTGCACGCGGTGGGTGTAATAGACGGACGCCCCCGCGCCCCCGGCCCCCGTGTTGTTGGGCGTCAGCGTCAGGACTGAGGTGACCGTCGTGACCGCCGTGGCGGTTACCGTCTTGCCCGGATTGTTGCCCGAGGTTGCGCTGATCGTGGTGGTATCCACATCACCGATGGCTGCGCCACTCGGTATCGTCACCGCCAGGGTAACCGTGGTCGAGCCGCCTGCCGCAACGCTGACCGAAGTCGGGCTCAACCCTACCGTCCACCCCAGGCTGGAAACCGCCGCCAGCGTGACGGTGTCGGCGGTCGGGCCGAAGTTGTACAGCGTGTAGGTGTAAGTTGCGGTCGACCCCTTGTCGCCGTTCAACGCCTGGCTCGTCGGCAGGATGGCAATACTGTCGACGATGATGTCGGTGTCGGTGGCGGTGTTGGTCTGGCTGCCGACCGTGACCGTGGCCGTATTGGTGCGGGTGTCGCCGGGGCTGCCAGTGAGGGTGGCATCGATCGTGAACGTCACGCTGCTGCCGGCGGGCATGAGCGGAATCGTCAGGCCCGCGCCCTGCATCCCCGCCACCGTGCTGCCGAACAACGGACAGGTCGCCAGGCCGGTCGCCGTGCAACTCACGCCAGTGGCCGTAATGCCGGCGACGGCGGGGTCCTTGAACACGGCACCCCACAGGGTGGCGCCCGTGGTGTTGGAGATCGTGACTGAATAGCTGGTGCTGTCGCCGGAAAACAGCGTCGCATTGCCGTCGTCCTTGGTGATGGAGGGCAGCACCACCACGGGTACCGAGCCCTGGACGATGGTCGGGGCATTACATTTGGAAGTCGCGCCGGGGACCGGGTCGGCATTGGTAGTACATACAGCGCCGGGCGGGGTCTTGTTTTGGTCCCAGCTCACCACGAAGGGAATATACAGATTGCCCGAGGCTCCAGGCAAAGACTGGCAGGGTACGGTCACATTGGACATGTAGTGGATGCCGCTGCCGGTGCCGCCGCCGATGGTGCCGTTGCCGTCGCCGCAGGTATCGGTGGGCCCGTCGAGATCCAGGAACGGGCTGCTATTGGGCAACACCGAAACGGAGCAACTCGTCGCACCGCCGTTGGCCGCCATGATTTCCGGATTCTTGCCGTCGTTGGAAATAAAGATGCCGATGTCATATCTGGTCGGCGTTTGAAAATTCACTGTCAGCTGCAGATCCAGCGTGACACTGGTCCCGCCGACACAACTCGTGGTATCGCCGACGACCGTCATCCCCGTGATCGACACATCGTTTGCGGTGCAACCCAAATCGGAGCCGAAACGATCTGCCGCGCACTGATCGACAGGAAAAGCGTGCGCCGCCGTCAGCCAGATGCCGGCAACCAGCATGAGCAAAGACCGGAAGACCGGCTTGCTCCACTTCCCGAGTCGAACATGTCCGCATCGGTTCAGAACCGCGGGACGGACCGGGCAGTCGCTACAAGTACGAGCGGCAATTGAAGACGCAGCGGTTTCCATATCCCCCCCCATCGGAAGGGTCGCCCATGCATGGCCGATGATCGCCCGCGCCGAGCGGCTCATCCATGCCAGCGCAGCCGGCATCGAAAAAACCGATTCTGAATTCTTTTTCATTCCCTCTGCACCTCGCGCGAATCGTCGGCTGATAATCCGCTTCTGTTCCGGTCTATATCTTCGCTTTTACCATCCGTTCGACATACTCCGCCGTGCCCGGCGTGCCATATACGGCAGTGGCGGTGATGTCATACGCCCAGACATTTACCTCCGCCTCGCCCGCGGTCACGGCATCGCTGTGTGCCACAGCGGTGTAAGACACCGTCACCGTGAAATCACTCAGGTTCCCATCCAGCCCGGCCAGGGTCTGCGACGCGACTGCCACGCCGGGATTCGTTGCGATGTTGTAGGCCGCCCATTCGATACCCGCATTGGCCGCCTGATAGGCGCGCGAACCCATCATATCCAGCGTTTGACCACGGTACTGGGCGGTAGAAAACGTGACCATCGCCGTGCCCATCACTGCCAGCACCACCAGCAGGAAGACGGCGGAAACTATGCTGAAGCCGCGCTGTGTATATCTTTTCACCTGGTTGCTCACGGTATGTTGTTCACATGGATCTCGTGATAAAGCCTCACGTTTTCGTTGGCGCGCGTGATCACGAGCGTGACCGCCACCAGGCTGTTGCGCTGATTGGTCGTATCGTAAACGAACGAGCAGCCGCTGATCCTGTCAGCGAGAATGGCGCTGGTGCCGCCGGGCAGCGCGACTTGCGGATCATTGAAGCCATAATTCCAGTAACGCGTCAGCGTTCCCGTTCCGTCGCCATTGGCATCCACGCCAAGAGTCTCGCATGCATAGGTGACTGCCTTCTGGTCACCGGGCACAACCTCGAAACGATGGCCCTCCAGTTCGGACGACGCCGGGAATCGCACTGCCGACGTGATCTTCACAGCCTGCTGTGCCACCCCCACCCCGGCTGGCGCAATGAGGCGCCTGACACCCGTGGCCGAAGTCACCGCTTTATAGGGCAGGCTGCCATCGGACTGCGTGCTGCCGATCACGATGGAATCGCCCGCATTGAAATCCATCGCCGGGCCGACGATCCCGAAGCAGGTGTCCGTCGCATCGAAATTCAGCGCATCGCCGAGGGTATTGTCCGCCACCGCACTGCACAAGGTGCCTGCGCCCGGACTGACGCGGTAGCGTCCGCCATCCCGCGTCGGCAAGAATTCGAGGGAGGTCGTGCCCGATACGCGCGCGCTGTTCGGCACCGCCGTGCGCAAGTCGCGCCCCAGCCGGCGCAAGGCGGTATCGGCGATATCCGACATCTCGGCCCGGCGCGCACTGTCAAAATAACCTTGCACCGGAGCCTGGATGAAGATCGCCACCATCCCGCCGATGATGCCGGTGATGACGATCACCATGATCATCTCGACCAGCGTGAAACCGCGTTGCGATTCGGCATGCATCGGCATCAGCTCCCCGCCCGGTAACCTGTCGCATCCAGCGTATCGCCCGCCGGATCGGCGACCGTCACGGTGATCAGCACCCCGCTGCCGGCATTGATCGGCATGCCGCCCAAAGTGGCGATCGGCGTCACCGCCACGCCGGTGATGTTGTAGCTCTCAAGCCCGACCACCGCTGCGTTGGTGGAAAAATCCAGGATGCCCGCGGTGGTGCTGTAGCCGCTGTAATCGCTCACACAGCCGGCGCCGGTGCGGGCCGCATTCGCCCCCAGCGCCCCGGTGCAGGAAGTGGCAGCGAGGCCTTGCAGCCGCACTTCTTCCAGCATCGCCTCGGCAACGGCCAAAGCCTGTTTGCGAATCAGCGGATCGACGCTGTGCGCCGTGACCTGGTTCATCACCAGCAGGATACCGGTCAGCGCCGTACTGACGACAACGATGAAGATGATCAGTTCGATCAGGCTGATGCCGCGTTGCCTGGTTCCGGATGACTCGCGCAAGTTCTCGTTCGCATCGTCTCGCACCAACGGGGTCAGCAGGTTTTGCACGCTTGCCCCGCCTTGCCGGGCCAGGGCGGGATTCTGCCGCCACATTTCGATGAAAAATTCCCGCATCTGCTCGGACTGCGCCAGGCGGCCAAGCATCACTTCCTCTGATATGGTTGCACGCTTGCGCACTTTGGTATCAGCCATTCGGATCTTCCCCGCGTTTGATCTTTTCCAGCGCCGCGATGTCGAGGATATCTTTGGGACGGTTCGCTGCGCGCTTCATGGTAAGCAGATCATCAATGGATGCGATCCAGACCTGCTGTGCAAACAACGCCCCCGCCACCGCATTGCGCTTGAGTTGCTCGTAGGATACTTCGGGGCGCACCAACACATCCACCACGCCGCCGCCGATTTGCGGCTCTCTCAAGGCAAATGCCAGCATTCCTTTTTCGCGATGCCATTGTTCGACCTGGCTGGCATTCCTTAACGAGTCAATCGGCACCGGAATCGAGGGAGTCAGCCCGAATCGTTTGGCCACCTCGATAAACCGCACGAGATTCTCGTCATTCATGGCCAGCACCAGATCCACATCGAAAGTGGAACGCATGAATCCATGCAACTGCACTGCCAGCCCGCCGACCAGCACATACTGCACGTGCCCTTCCGATAACGAGCGCAGGAGCTCGGCGATTTTCATTGCCGCGATCCCGATAAACTTGCCAGCCCCGGTTCAATGCACATAACCCGTCTCCGCTTCGATGGTGATGGTCGTGCTGTCGAGCCCGCTACCGACGACGATTGAATCCGCCGCATTCGGCGCAGGCTGCCCGAGCGCATTGAACGTGACGGTTTTGGCGGGCACCGCCACACTATCAGCGATCACACAATTGACGTTGCCGCCCACCAGCACCGTGCCGCAGTCGGAAGTGGCCGCCGAAGAGATCACCACGCTCACCGCACCGCGCTGTGCGATGGCGACCTTCTGCCCGTAACGCAACGCCGCCTTGACCTGCTCGGCCGCGCCGTGCGACTGAAATCCGGCGCTGTCGAACATGCGCGGCAGCGCCGCCACCGCCAGGATGCCGACGAGAACGATGACGATGACCAACTCGGTCAGTGTGAAGCCGCGCTGATCTTTCGCACGCGAAACCGACCGGCACACCTCGGCCCGGGGACCTTGGCAATGCCCGGTCTCCCGCTTGATCGCTGCGATTTGTTCGGCGCTCAAACGCATGTTCTATAAGCCTTCATGGACTGAGTTGCTGAGCATTCAGTGTAACAAAAAGCGCGAACGGCAGACGAAAAACAAGGGAGGCCGAAGCCCCCCTTGGTTTGTTGCCAACATACGGCGCAATGCCCGTTACCCTTCGATAGACTCAGGACCGGATTATTGCGCCCTACGCGGCCTTACGGAATGGCCGGAATGTATGCCGACGCAGTGCCGGCGCCGCGTGTCACGGTGCAGTTGGGGACGGTACCGGTGATGGTGTAGCCCGTGATATCACCCGTCATGAAGTTCGCGTTGGCTGCCAAATCAGAGCAGTTAGTAGTTCCTGTCACTGCTGCCACGCCAGATGCCGCGTTCAAGGAACGCACGGCATAGTTCACGGCACCCGCAGAGGCGATGCCCCCGGCCACGCCCTTCACGCCGGCAATCTCTGCATCATTGGACAAGTCATAGAACTTCGGGATCGCTGTCGCCGCCAGAATGCCCAGGATCACGATCACCACGATGAGTTCGATCAGGGTAAAACCTTTTTGCTGTTTCATTTTCAATCTCCTTTAATATCCAAGGCCGCAGCCTTGTGTGATGCTTCCGCCGTCCGCTCCGTCCGGTGCCGCGACACCGGCCATCGCTAGATGGTGCCAATCTAGTACAAACCGGGCCGCAAGGCAAGGCAAGCCCTTATTGCGACAACGGGTTGCGGCCGGCGAATGTGGCTCTCCCGCCGGCCCTTGCTCCTCATGCGCCGGGATAGCGGCCCAGCAACATCGTCAGCAACACCAAGGTGTACAGACTGCCCAGCACCAGCAGGATGCCCGCGCGCCGGCCGTGCTGAAACACGTATTCGTCCAGCCCCGGGCGCGGGATCTCCGCCGGTTTCAGCGCGCGGCGCAAAGACACCCATTGGTTGGCACCCTGTTCGAACTCGCGCAGCGAACTGGGACGCAGCAGCAGGAAAAGGCTGATGGCGCCCGCAAACAAGGCGCCCAGCAGGGCGATCAGCACCCCGCCATCCAGCAAAGCCGCGACCAGAGCGGCGGGCAACTTGTAGTTCTGGGAGAAGGCGTGGATGGCGCTCGTCCGGTCCATGCCCGCCGTGAACACGTAGAGGATGTAGCAGGAACCCAGCAGGGTGAGCGTGCCGCTGGTGCGGCGAAAGCGGTAGAACCAGGGATCGAGGCTGACGCTACGTTCCAGCGATTGATCGAGATGGCGCGTGGTGACCCAGCGGTCGAGCACGGCGCTCACCGCACGCGCCCGCTGCGGAAGCCACAGCAGCATGGCGCCGACGACCAGGCCGGCCAGACTGCCAACGATGAGGAACAGCACGGCGGAGCGCAACAACAGGGATTCAACGATGGGATTCATGGATGCCTCCTTTAATTAAACCAGCGGTAAGTCTCGGTCGGC
>JBQGEN010000428.1:0-4479 GCA_052039615.1 Sideroxyarcus sp.
CAACAATGCCGCCCCGTAAAAGATGGCGATAACTTTACTCCATGCGATTTTTTTATATAGAATTGGCTTCAATTTTTCGACCGTATGGGTGGCTGCCTGATGGCCGCCACCGGCTATGCAGGTGCGGTTTGAAGGGATTGCATGTGAGAAGTTCCCGTTGTGCGGGCTGGAACAGCAGATGTCTACACAGGTGAACTCGAACGATCAAACAAAAAAGCCGTCCTCAAAGGACGGCCATATATGTGGTGGAGAGGGCGTGATTGTTCGGCATTCGCGTTGCCTCCGCGAATGCCTCATCCCTCGCTATGCTCGGGACCGCCTGACGGCGTCCTGCGCGAGCAGTGCTCGCTGGTCGAACCCGAAGCTGCTTCGTCCACACACCCACTCGACCAAATAAAAAACCGCCCACGGGGGACGGTTTTATATTTGGCGGAGAGGGCGGGATTCGAACCCGCGGTGGGGTATTACCCCACACACGCTTTCCAGGCGTGCGACTTAAACCGCTCATCCACCTCTCCGAAAGGGCGCGCAGAATAAACTAGAACGCCTTTTCCCGCAATCAAAAACGTGTGCGCCAGTCGCGCAAGGCCGTGAATACGGCGAGTTCGCTGGTGTCGGCAAGGCCCTGCGCACGCAGAGTCCGGATGAGTTCGGGTTGGGTGCAGCGCAGGAAGGGGTTGGTGGCTTTCTCCAGCGCGATGGTGAACGGAACAGTCGGGCGGTTCGCGGCACGCAGGCGGCGTGTCTCGGCAAAACGCCGCTGGATGTCCGGATTGTCGGGTTCGCAGACGAGCGCAAAAGGCATGTTGTAGGCGGTATATTCGTGCGCGCAGTAGACGCGGGTATCGTCCGGCAATGCCGCCAGCCGCTGCAGTGAATGATGCAGTTGCGCAAGCGACCCCTCGAAATTCCTGCCGCATCCCGCGCCGAACATGACATCCCCGCAGAACACCATTCCCGGCGCGACGAAGGCGATGTGATCGTCGAGGTGTCCGGGGATCTCGATGATGTCGAAAACGGCGTCCAGTACGTCGAGCCGCAGCCGGTCGCCCTCGCGCAAGTCATGGGTGATGTGCGGATTGTTCGGATGGCTTCGTCCGTACACCGGCACGTTATATACTCCGCGCAACTCCGCGATGCCGTCGACGTGGTCATGGTGGCGGTGGGTGCACAGGATCGCCTCCAATCGCAGGCCATTCTGCCGCAGGTAGTCCAGCACCGGCCTGGCCTCGCCGGGGTCGACCGCAACGGCATGGCATTCTCGCTGGAGCAGCCAGATGTAGTTGTCTTGCAGGGCAGGGATGGCGGTGATGGTCAGCATGATTAGAACGGGGATCCGATGCCGAATTGTAAGATAAGCGCGCAGGGTTTGAGTGAATGGTTCGCCAGCGAGCAGGGCGCCTACGTCCTGAAGCGCGAACAGGAATACTTCGACCGGACGGTGGCCGACATCTTCGGCTTCTATGCGGTGCAGCTTGGCGTGCCGGAGCAGGATTTCCTGCGCAACAGCCGCATCCCCCATCGCTTCACCGGGGGAAACCAGCCCGGAAACTCGGTGCGCTTGGTCTGCCCCGAACTGCCGTTCGAGAGCGACAGCCTCGACTTGGTGCTGATGCCGCACGTGCTGGAATTCGCGGAACACCCGCACCAGATCATCCGCGAGGTCGAGCGCGTGCTGATGCCAGAGGGTAGCCTCATCATCAGCGGGTTCAATCCGTTTAGCCTGTGGGGACTGCAGCGCGTGGCCGGCAGGAAGCAGGATTACCCCTGGTGCGGACACTTCATCGCGCTGATGCGCCTGAAGGACTGGCTGGCGCTGCTCGGCTTCGAGGTGGTGGGCGGACGTTTCGGCGCCTACGCGCCGCCGTTCCAGCACGGAAAGTGGCTGGATCGTTGGGGTTTCATGGAGAAAGCGGGGGACCGCTGGTGGGCGGTGAGCGGCGGCGTGTATTTCCTGCATGCGATCAAGCGCGTGCCGGGCATGCGCCTGATCAAGCCGAAATGGAACGAGAGACTGGTGCGGAACCTGATACCCGCCACCCCGAAACTGAACAGGGGGGCGTCGCAGAAGAATGGACAAGATGACTGATGTTGTGGAGATATTCACCGACGGCGCCTGCAAGGGAAATCCCGGCGTTGGTGGCTGGGGCGCGCTGTTGCGCGTCAAGGGCAAGGAGCGCGAGCTGTTCGGGGGCGAGGCACACACGACCAACAATCGCATGGAACTGCTGGCGGCGATCTCGGCGCTGGAAGCGCTGAAGCGTCAATGCAAGGTGCGCCTGCATACCGACTCGAAATACGTGCAGCAGGGCATCAGCGAGTGGGTGCACAGCTGGAAGAAACGCGGCTGGAAGACCGCCGACAAGAAGCCGGTGAAGAACGAGGACCTGTGGCGCAGGCTGGATGCACTGGCCGGTCAGCACCATGTCGAGTGGGTGTGGGTGAAAGGGCATGCCGGGCACGACGGCAACGAGCGCGCCGACCAGTTGGCCAACCGCGGCGTGGAATCGGTGCAGGGAGGCGGCCATGCGTAAGGTCGTGCTGGACACGGAAACCACCGGTCTCGACCCGAGACAGGGGCATCGCATCATCGAGGTGGCGGCCATCGAAATGGACGGGCGCAAGGTCTCCCAGCGCACCTTTCACCGCTACATAAACCCGGAGCGCGAGATCGACGAAGGGGCGGCGGCGGTGCACGGCCTGACACTGGAACGCCTGCAGGACGAACCCAAGTTCGCCGAGGTCGCCCCGGCCCTGCTGGAGTTCATCGCCGGAGCGGAGCTCATCATCCACAATGCGCCGTTCGACATCGGCTTTCTCAATGCCGAGCTGGCGCTGGCCGGCTTGCCGCCGCTGGGCAACCCGGTGATAGACACCCTCAAGGTCGCGAAGGAACTTCATCCGGGCAAGAAGAACAACCTGGACGCGCTGTGCGACCGCTATCAGATCGACAACTCGCACCGCACCCTGCACGGCGCGCTGCTGGATACCGAATTGCTGGCCGAGGTGTACCTGGGCATGACGCGCGGGCAGGCAAGCCTGCTGGGCGACGAGAGCGGCGATGAGGACGGAGTTCAATTCAGCGCCGATGGCGAAGCGATCCGCCTGAGGGTGCGCGTGCTGCCTGCCAGTGCGGAAGAACTCGCGCTGCACGGCGCGCAACTGGAGGACATCGAAAAAGCCAGCAAAGGAGCCTGCTTGTGGAAGCGTCTGGCAGAACCGGCATGATCCTGAAGTGGTCCCGGCGCATCCGTTGGGCGCTGATTTTTGCGGTGCTGGCTTACCTCGCTGTGTGCGGCTATTTCTGGTCGGTCCAACACAGCAAAATATACGAGCCGAGCCCGCTGCTCCAGACCACGCCGGACCGGCATGGGATGAAATACGAGCAATTCACCATCCCCTCCGGCACCGGTGCGGAGCGCGGCGAGCTCCATAGCTGGTGGATACCGGCGGAGCAGGCGGGTGCACCGACCTTGCTCTACCTGCACGGCAACAAGCGCAACATCGCCCATCTCATCGATCACACGCGACATCTGCACGACGCCGGCTACAACCTGCTCATGCCGGACTATCGCGGTTACGGCAAGAGCACGGGCGGCACGCCATCCGAGGCGAAGATGTACGAGGATGCCGAGGCGGCATGGGGATACCTGCTGCGCCAGCGTCAGCAGGACCCGCGGCGCACTTTCATCTACGGCCATTCCATGGGCGGTGCGGTGGGCGTCGAACTGGCGTTGCACCATCCCGAAGCGGCGGGACTGATCGTGGAAGGCACGTTCACCTCCATGCGCGTGATGGCGGAGGCGGAATATCCCTGGTTGCCGGTGGACATGCTGTTGCACCAGCGCTTCGATGTGCTGGGCAAGGTCGGCAGATTGAAACTGCCGGTACTGTTCATCCACGGCACGTGGGATGCACGCACGCCTTACCAGATGAGCGAGCAACTGTATGAACGCGCGCCGCAACCCAGGACGCTCAAGCTCGTCGCAGGCGGCGAACACGACAACAGCAGCAGCGTCGGACTGCTGGAATATCGCGCCGCGCTCAACGAATTCACGCAACGTCACGCGACCCGGCCATGACGGACGCACAAAGGACCGATGTGCTGATCGTCGGCGCCGGCGCGGCAGGCATGATGTGCGCCCTGACCGCCGCGGGGCGCGGGCGTAAGGTCGTGCTGCTCGACCACTCGGACAAGCTGGCGGAAAAGATCCGCATCTCCGGCGGCGGGCGCTGCAACTTCACCAACCTCAACCCCAAGCCCGAGAACTATCTTTCGCAGAACCCGCATTTCTGCCGCTCGGCCCTGGCGCGCTTCACCCCGCAGGACTTCATCGCCATGTTGGGCAAGCACCGCATCAAATACCACGAAAAAACGCTCGGCCAGTTGTTCTGCGACGACGGGTCCGAGGCCATCATCACCATGCTCAAATCCGAATGCGACAAGTCGGGCGTGCGCTGGTGCATGCCATGTAGCGT
>JBQGEN010000429.1:0-6034 GCA_052039615.1 Sideroxyarcus sp.
CCCAATGGCCGTTGTCGGTGATGTCAGCCCACATTTCCCAGAAGAAGCCGTGATCGTGCTGTCCCGACGCCAGCATGCGCGGGTTCCTGCCACGCACCTCTTCCGGCAGATAGCCGGTGATGCGCGTGAATGCCGGGTTCACCTCGACGATACGTGCCCGGGCGTCGGTGATCATCACGCCCGAATAGCTGCTGGCGAAGACCTCCTCCAGCATGTCGCGCTGGTTGAGCAGGCCGCGGGTATAGGCATCATTGTTGCGGCACAGCACGACGGCTTTGGCCAAGTGCGCCAGCACCGGCTGCAGCATCGTCGTCAGCGGCAGCTGGGTTTCCGGAATCTCGGCTGCGAGCAGGACGATCACGCCGTTCTGGCCCAGCGGCAGCCTGAGGAAAGCCCGGTACGGCGTCTGCGTACAGCGCAAAGCCGACAGCAATGCGGCCTGGTCGGTCTCGCGCACGGCCGTCTGTCCAAGTAATGCACACGGCAACACGATGGGCTTGCCCATCAGGCCGATTAGATCGAAGTCGCCGACCGCCGCGTCGAGTTGGGCCTCGACCTGCCCGGCATCCGCGCTGCAGGGCGGAACATCCAGGCAGATGAATCCCGCCGAAAACGAAGTGTGGTAGAGCAGGCGCTGCAGCGTGCGCGCGAGCAACGGCTTGACGCTGATCTCGCTTCCGATGGTGACGACGATGTCATACAGCACCGGAAGGATGTCTTCGCGTTCCATGCTACCAGCGCGAGGCGACCAGCGTGGCGTTGTGGAACAGCGGATAGCCGTGCACCGTCGAGCCGCCGATCTCGCCGAGCGAAAGCGCGCCGGCGACCTGTGCGGCACCGGTCAGTCCGGCGAACGATTCCAGCTCAGCGGTCGCCTTCTCGATCCCGAGGTGCATGCGCCGCCCCGCACAATAAAACAGCAACAACTCCGCGTCGGTCACGTCCCCGTTCAGTGTCTTCAAGCCCTCGGTCAGTTTTTGCAGCGTCTCGGCCGTACGCACGGTCGGCGCCTTGAGCAGGGTCAGGACCGAGTTGGCCGGCACTTCACCCACACAGAACAGCGAACCGTCCTCGGCCAGCATGACCGGGATGCGCACCACCACGTGATGATTGGCGCGCACGATGCCGAACGGGAAATGGACGGCATACTGGTAGAAATTCTCCGCCGTGACCTCCTCGCCATAGTGTTCGCGCACCAGTTCCTGATACACCTGAAAGGCGGGTTGCCAGTCGATCTGCGAGATGCGGTTGCCGCTGGTCGAGGTGGCATAGGCCGTGCGTTCCGGGACGTGGTAACCATGCTCCAGGATCGCCCCCTTGTGCGAGGTCAGCAGCATCAGCAGCACGCCGCGCTGCGCCACGCGTTCGCCGTCGAACAGGCACGGCATCGGCTGGAAAGACTCGCTGCCCGCGTTCACCCCCGCATAGTGGACTCGATTCGCCAGATGCAGATACAGGTTGTCGAGCAGCGTTCCGATGTTGGGCACCATCGCGTCGAACAGCATGAACAGCGTGAGGTCCGGAACGTGGTCGATCTGCGCGCGCACAGCGCCGGCGATCTTCTCCGCCGCGCGCTCGGCTTCCGCGCCCTCCGCCGGCAGGTCAGCGTGCAGCGCGAAATACGGCATCTTCTCGAAGCACAGCAGCCATACACCCTGGGTCAGGAATTGCGCGTCCCTGACCAATGCCGGAAAGATCGCGCCGACCAATGGCACCTTGCGCCGCGCGCAAGCCGCCTGCAACACGCCAACCTTGTCCTTTTCAGCCTCCGGCAACAACGCACAGATACCCAGTTCGGGGTACAGTCCCTGCAATTCCGCCAGCTTCTGATCAAGCGCGCCCTGCTCCACGTGCGCCAGATAATGCATTATGTTCGTTTTATTCATCTCGTCCCCTAGCCGAATGGTCGACGCATCCGTTCCGCGGCAAGCGCGAACGGCGCGGTCATCGTCATGGCCGGATGCTAGCACGACGAAGCGATTAAAATAACCACCTCTCATCCACCAGGGGGCGAACATGGAATACCGGCGATTGGGCAACAGCGATCTGGAAATATCGGCGCTCGCGCTCGGCACGATGACCTTCGGCGAACAGAACAGCGAGCAGGATGCCCATGCCCAGCTCGACCTTGCCCTGGCACACGGAGTCAATCTCATCGATACCGCCGAGATGTATCCGGTGGCGCCGCGCGCCGATACCGTGCATCGCACCGAGAGTTATATCGGCAGCTGGCTCAAGCGGCAGCAGCGCGACAGGCTCATCCTTGCCACCAAGATCGCCGGCCCGGCGCGCGGTTTCTCCTGGATACGCGGCGGCCCGCGCATCGACCGCGCGCACATCAACGCTGCCATCGACGGCAGTCTGCGCCGTCTGCAGACCGACTATGTGGACCTGTACCAGATCCACTGGCCGGACCGCTACGTGCCGATGTTCGGCGCGACCAGCTACGATGTGACGCAGGAGCGCGACAGCACTCCCATCGCCGAGCAGTTGCAGGTGCTGGCGGAGCTGGTGCAGGCCGGCAAGGTGCGCCACATCGGTCTTTCCAACGAGACGCCGTGGGGGGTCGGCGAATTCGTGCGCTGCGCGGAACAGCTGGGCCTGCCCAAGATCGTCAGCATCCAGAACGCCTATCATCTGCTGAACCGCACTTACGAGAGCGGCCTCGCCGAAACTTGCCGCCGCGCCGACGTCGGCCTGCTCGCCTATAGTCCGCTGGCGTTCGGCTGGCTCACTGGCAAATACCTCGCGGATCCGGCAGCGCCCGGCCGCATCACCCTGTTCCCCGGTTTCGGTCAGCGCTACAACAAACCCAACGTGCCGGCTGCCACAAAAGAATATGTGCGCATCGCGCAGCAAGCCGGACTCACGCCGGCGACGATGGCGCTCGCCTTCGCCAGGACGCGCTGGTTTACCAGCAGCGTCATCCTCGGCGCGACTTCGCTGGCGCAGTTGCGGGAGAATCTAGCCAGCGCGGAAGCCGTGCTGTCTGCGGAAGTCCTGGAGCAGATCGAAGCGGTGCACCGGCGCTATCCGAATCCGGCGCCGTGATTCGGGCTATAAGCGCTTGAATTGGCATATCATGCAGCTGCAGGCAATAAAAACAACAGGGAGAAAAATATGCTGAAAAAGGTTATCGCGGTTGTACTCATCGCGTTGACGGGCGGCGCCTGGTTCTATCTGGATCATCTGAACAGGCAACAATTGCAGGAAGCGGAAGAGTTGCGCAGAGCGGTGGAACAGGCGCGCGCTCAAGCGCTGGCTCAGGCCAAAGCGATCGCAGAAGCACGCGCGAAATTCGAGGCACAGATCCTTGCCGACCTGAACAGTTGCAGGGCAGATGCAGAAAAGGCGAAGGGCGACTATGTGAACCAGAACCGGACGCCCCGCCGCAAGCCCGGCCAGTTCACCGTCCCTCAGGCAGTTGCAGATGAAGCCGTGAAGATGCTGAAAACCGCCAATGCGGCATGTCAGGCGACTTATGACTCCCGCCTGCAGGGCGGCTCGTAGACCCAGCGCCAGCTGTCAGCCTTCTTCATCCCTGGGTAACAGGCAGGCTGGCTCTTTGCAGCCGAAGATGGAAAAATGGCGCCACCACACCGCCAGCAGAAGTGGGAACAATGCCAGCCAGAGCCAGTTCCCATCCTCCGACAGCGATAGCTCGCCGCGCCACCACCCCACCGTCACTTTGACGGAAACCACCAGCATTCCCAGCAACACGACCAGTAGCAAGGGGCGCAAGATCGCTTGCCGCATGTGGCGATTCATCGCTCGATCTTCTCCCCCGCCGAATACTGGGCGGTCAAGGTGACACCGCGCCCCTGGTGCGGGAGCTCCAGATAGCGACGTGTCTGCATCTCCGCCAGGCGGCTGGCGATGCGCTGTGCCTCGCTGTCGTTCTGTCCCGACTCGAATAGCGCTTCCGGTGCGACATCGAACGAAGCCACCAGTTTGACGCGGTTGTCGTACAGCACGTCGATCAGCCAGCTGAAACGCCGCGCCGCCGCACCGTTCTCTGCGGACATCCTCGGAATGCCCGACAGGAACAGCGTCGGATAACGATGCGCGATCTCCAGATAGTCGGACTGGTCGTGATTGCCGCCACACAGCTCCCTGAAATCGAACCAGACGACTTCGCGCGCCACACGCCTGACCGGGATCCTGATCTGCCTCACTGGTATCGAATCCCGCTCGGCGTACATGCCCGCCGTCAGGCGCTGGAACAGAACCCCCATGCGTTCGTCGCTCGCTGCATCACTAGCAAGCATGAAGAGCGGATCGCGCGCCATCTGCAGCATGCGATAGTCTTTCTCGCCGTCCAGATGCAACACCTTCAGTTCGCGCTTGAGCAATGCAATGGCGGGCAGGAAATTCTGGCGCTGCAAGCCGTTCGGATACAGCTCGTCCGGCGCATAGTTGGAGGTGAGCAGCAGCACCACGCCGCGCTGCAGCAAGGCTTCGAGCAGGCGCCCGAGGATCATCGCATCGGCGATGTCGTCGACATGGAATTCGTCCAGGCACAGCAGCCGGGTGGAACGCTCGATACCGTCGGCCAGGGCCAGCAGTGGATCGCGCTCGTGCGCGAGCCGTTTCATCTCGTGATGCACCTCGACCATGAACTTGTGGAAATGGATGCGACGTTTGCGCCGGTACGGCAGGCAGCGATAGAAGCCGTCCATGAGGAAGGTCTTGCCGCGCCCCACTCCGCCCCAGATATACAGACCCCTGGGCACGTCCGGACTGAGCAGGCTGCGGCCGAGGAACTGGTTGCGCTTGGCCTTGAATTCGACCAGCTGCTGCCACAGCGTCTCCAGTTCATCGATCGCCAGCAGCTGGCGCGCATCGCAGACGAAGCCGGAGCTCGCGCAGGCGGTCTGATACCAGGCTCTGGGAGTTGCGCCACTGGCGGACGCGGCTTGCGACATCATCCGGCGACCTCGATGAATTCCGGCGCATTGCCATCCCCGCGCAGCATGGTTCTGGTTGCGGAAGGATTGGGCGGGATGCCGATGGCAAGTGGTTTCACGAGCTGTCAGAGAGGGAAGTTGAGCTGCGCAAAATTATACACAGCGGAGTAAGATAGCCTCACCTTTCTGACCACCCGAGGAGCGAAATCATGTCGAACATCGTGCAATTGTTGGGAGAAGAAGCGGAACAGTTGTTGAACCATCGCTGTGCCGGGATTCCAAAGGAGGCATTGCATGTACCGGGGCCGGATTATGTGGACCGCGTGGTCGCGATGAAAGACCGCAAGGCCGGCGTACTGCGCAGCCTGCAGGCCCTGTATGGCCACGGTCGCCTGACCAACACCGGCTACCTGTCGCTGCTGCCGGTGGACCAGGGGGTAGAGCATTCCGGCGGCGCCTCGTTCGCCCCCAACCCGATGTATTTCGACCCGGAGAATATCGTCCGCCTCGCCATCGAAGGCGGCTGCAACGGCGTGGCCTCCACGCTCGGCGTGCTGGGCTCGGTCGCGCGCCGCTACGCGCACAAGAGCCCGTTCATCGTGAAGATCAACCACAACGAGATGCTGACCTATCCCAACATCTACGACCAGACGCTGTTCGCCAGCGTGAATCAGGCGTTCGACATGGGTGCGGTGGCGGTGGGCGCCACGATATTCTACGGTTCCGAGCATTCGCGTCGCCAGATACAGGAAGTTTCCGATGCCTTCGAACACGCGCACAGCCTCGGCATGGCGACCATCCTGTGGGCCTACCTGCGCAACCCTGCGTTCAAGACCGCAGACAAGGACTACCATGTCGCCGCCGACCTCACCGGGCAGGCCAATCACCTCGCCGTCACCATCAATGCCGACATCGTCAAGCAGAAGATGGCCGAGAACAACGGCGGCTACAACGCCATCAAGTTCGGCAAGACCAGCCCCAAGGTATACAGCGACCTAACCACGGACCACCCTATCGACCTAGTGCGCTACCAGGTAGCGAACTGCTACATGGGCCGCGTCGGCATGATCAACTCCGGCGGCGAATCGGGCAAGAACGACCTGCAACAGGCCGTGCGCACCGCCGTC
>JBQGEN010000430.1:0-2152 GCA_052039615.1 Sideroxyarcus sp.
GAGAGCACGAGGCACTTTCTAACCCTCCGTTATTGCAGACACAAATTACAGCTGGCGCATGCTGCGAGATAGTCCGTGCACTGGCGGTTCTGGGCATGGTTTCGGCTCACGCAAACCTCGACCCCGGCCCCCCACACCTTCCGAGCCCGTTAGAAATTTGAGTCGCGGGACCGAAAATCTTGTGCGAGTCAGACTGGTTCTCGCCCGAAGAGGCCGCAGTAGAGGCTGCGCGGCTGGTCGCGCCCGGGCGCGTGCCGCGCCTCAACATCGCAGATCGGGGATGCAACCTCATGTCACATAATTCGTTGTTTGCCGAACAGGTTCTTAAGGAGAGACTCGGACCCATGGGTTCAATTAAGTATCGTAAGCCCCGAGATCGGGTGGTGCTGGCAAACATCCGCGAGACCTTTCATGAAATCATGGGAGAGCTCGACCCACAGGGGACCTCAACCCTAAGGGCGCAAAGGCTGCAAGGCGCCATCATCGAGGAGCTTATCGATCTTGCATCTGACGGCACACCCCAAGATGCATGGAAAGCCGCAGTGCTAAGACGGTTGCCGCTGCGGTAACCGGCGAGCGGGACTGGCCTCTCGAGCGCGCTTTTCGATGGTCATGCAGTTGGGCTGGAGAATTTGGTGCCCCAAAACGGACCTTACCTAATGCAGAGACTGCTTCCATCCGATTTGGAACGAAGCGGACACCGCACAGCTCCTTTTCGACTGGCGCGTCAGCGCCAAACCTCCGCAGTTGAAAGGAAAACACAATGACTAACGAGTCGAGTGCGGCCGGCATAGGCCAGGGGCAGCCTGGTCAGCACAATCCAGGAGAACGCAAGCCCGGCCAGGGTAATCCTGGTCAGGGTAATCCTGGTCAGGGCAATCCAGGACAAGGCAAGCCGGGGCAGGGCAATCCAGGTCGAGGGCGCCCTGGCGAGGGAGGCGGGAGCCAAGGCGGCGAAGGCGGTCAAGGGGGGTCGCCCCGGCGGTGGCCAGGGGGGCCAGGGTGGAGGCAAAAGCGGCTAGATGTGATAGTGCCCTCTCCTGCAACGAGAGAGCGCGTATATCAGTGTTATGGTGTGGCGTACTGCGAAACCATGTCCGCCAGACTGCACAGGGTTTGCCCATCCATTACTAAGACAAGCTCCGACGCATCCTCTAGCTGCAACCTCACCTCAAATCGTTCCGCCTCTACCGCCTCAACGGATACGATCTGAGTGATGGCCAGCTTGGCTGTCATGTTCATGATTGTTGAGTTTGGTAGACACTGACCTGCCACTGAAGTATCCCCCACCGGGGATTAGAGTCTCGGCATGAGTATGCCCTCTCGGGCGGGGCGAGCAACAGGCCGGCACGCGGAGCCATCACAGAGCGCAGCGTGATGGCCTGTTGCGGTGAGTTTGGCAGCAAAGGCCGCCGGTGTCTGGTAGTCGAGCGCCGAATGTGGCCGACCCGTGTTGTAGTCTTCCGTCCAATGCGCGATAGCGAGGCGCGCATGCTCGAGGCCGAAGAACAGGGCCTCGTTCAACAGTTCATCCCGCATCCGCCCGTTGAAGGATTCCACGAAGCCGTTTTGCATGGGCTTGCCGGGTGCGATGTAGTGCCAGTCGATGGCATGGTGCTTCGCCCAGGCGAAGATCGCATGCGAGGTGAACTCAGTGCCATTGTCAGAAACAATCATCCCCGGCTTGCCGCGCCTGGCGATCAGGTCCGTCAACTCCCGGGCCACCCGCATACCAGAAATCGAGGTGTCCGGGATCGCGGCCAGGCACTCGCGCGTCACGTCGTCGACGATGTTGAGAACCCAGAAGCGACGACCATTGGCCATCTGATCGTGAATGAAGTCGAGCGACCAGCGGGCATTGACCCTGGCTTCGACCAAGATCGGGGCGCGGACGCCAATAGCTCGCCGCCTGGCTCGGCGCTTGCGGACCGTAAGCCCCTCGTCGCGATAGAGCCGATAGATCCGATTGATCCCCGATGCCTCACCCTCCCGGCGTAGCAGGATGAACAGACGCCGGTAGCCGAAGCGCCGTCGTTCATTGGCCAGCTCTCGCAATCGCGCCCGCAGGGCCGTATCGGGCGACCGGCGTGAGCGATAGCGGATCATCGTTCGATCCGCGGCAACCAGGGTGCAGGCCCGACGCTCGCTCATC
>JBQGEN010000431.1:0-25533 GCA_052039615.1 Sideroxyarcus sp.
CTACGAGGATATCGGCGGAGACCTGCCGCTCCTGTCGCGCCTGTTGATGAACTGGGGATATTTCCTTGATGCGAATTGGCGGTTGCTGCTTATGGCAGCCGTCGCTCTGGGGGGCGGCCTGCTGTTTATTTCCACACTGCCCTCGTTCCGGCAGTGGCTGGAAGGCGCAGTGTGGAAGCTGCCGGCGCTCGGCAAGCGCCTGCACCTGTACCGGATGGCGCGCTTCTACCGCTCGCTGGGGATGCTGCTGCAAGGGGGCATGCCCATCCTGGCCGCCCTGCGTTTGGTGGGCGGCTTGTTGCAGGCCTCGTTCCGTGGGCAGCTGGCGCTTGCTTCGACCAGCATCCAGGAAGGGGGATCCATTTCGCATGCCATGGAAAAGTACGGCCTGGCGACGCCCCTAGCCCTGCGCCTGCTGCGTGTGGGCGAACGTACCGGCCAAATGGGCGAGATGATGGAGCGGATCGCCGCATTCTACGAGGACGAGACGGTGCGCTGGGTTGAGCGTTTCATCAAGCTGTTCGAGCCATTGCTGATGGCATTCGTCGGGCTAGCCATCGGCGTCATCGTGGTGCTGATGTATTTCCCCATCTTCGAACTGGCAGGGAGCATCCAGTGAATCCGGCAGCCTCGCGCTCCACGGCGTTTGCCCCGGCATTGTCGCCGCAGCAGGTTCGCGAGGCGCGCGCCGCCGCGCCGCAGCGGGGCGGCAGCATTGTCGGCGTGCTGGAACAATTGGCCGGCCTGAATGCGAAAGAATTTGTCGATGCCCTGGGCGAGCTGCTCCACTATCCGGTGTTCAGCATGGACATGCTGAACAGTCTCACTCCCGCTTTTGACGTGCTGCCCTTCACTGAGTCGCTGGAACGGGAGTGCATCGCCGTGCGCGGCCTGGACGGGCGCCTGCTGCTGGTCATGAGCGACCCGTTCCGGGCCGCGCTGCAGACCTGGGCGGAACAGCGCATATCCGTCACGTTTTACTGGGGATTGGCACACAGGGCAGACGTCGCCGCTTACCTTGCGCACTACGAAAAGTCGCTCAACGCCATGGATAGCTTGCAGGCAGCCGTCGAGGGCGAGATGGAAGCGAGCGACGAAAGCGTCGAGGAGCTTTCGCTCAAGACCATCAGCGAGGACGTTAGTCCGGTGGTGAGACTGGTCCACTCGACGGTGTACGACGCGCTCAAGGCGGCAGCCAGCGACATCCATCTGGAGACCAGTCCCGCCGGCCTCAATATCAAGTACCGCATCGACGGGGTGCTGACCATGGTCGGTTCGGTGGCGGGACTGGACATGGCAGACCAGGTGATTTCGCGCATCAAGGTCATTTCCGGTCTGGACATCGCCGAACGGCGCGTTCCGCAGGACGGCCGCTTCAAGGTTTCGGTGAACCATCATGAAGTGGATCTGCGCGTATCCATCATGCCCAGCATCTTCGGCGAGGACGCCGTGCTGCGCATCCTGGACAAGCAGACGCTGTCCGACCAGATCAAGGGCTTGCGCCTGGACTATTTGGGCTTCGACGACAGGTCGATCGCCCTCATGCGGCGCCTTGCTCGCGAGCCCTACGGCATGGTGCTGGTTACCGGTCCGACCGGCAGCGGCAAGACCACCACACTGTACGCGGCAATCTCGGAGATCAACAACGGCCAGGACAAGATCATCACCATCGAGGATCCGGTCGAGTACCAGTTGCCGGGCGTGCTGCAGATCCCCGTCAACGAAAAGAAAGGACTCACCTTCGAGCGCGGCCTGCGCTCTATCCTGCGCCACGATCCGGACAAGATCATGGTAGGCGAGATCCGCGACCCGGAGACCGCGCAGATCGCGGTGCAATCGGCGCTCACCGGGCACCTGGTGTTCACCACCGTTCATGCCAACAACGTGTTCGACGTCATCGGCCGCTTCACCCACATGGGCGTTGATCCCTACAGTTTTGTCTCGTCCCTGAACGGCATTCTGGCGCAGCGCCTGATCCGCGTGAATTGCCCGCACTGCGTGGAAGAGAGCCATCCGGGCGAGGAGCTGATCGCCGCCTCCGGCATCATGCCTGCCGCCGCAGCCGCCATCAGCTTCAAGGCCGGGCGTGGCTGCGGGCACTGCCGCAGCACGGGTTACAAGGGTCGCAAGGCGGTCGCCGAGATCCTGTACCTGAACGACGAGATCCGGGAGCTCATTGCCACCCGGCAACCAATCCGCTTGGTGCGCGAAGCCGCGCTGCGCAACGGCACCCGTTTTTTGCGCGAAGGCGCGCTGGAGATGGTCTCGCGCGGCGAGACGACATTGCAGGAGATCAATCGTGTCACTCTGGTGTCGTGACGAACTCCGCATCGTGCTGCACCCCCACCAACTGGTGGTAGCGCAGCTGCGGCGCGCCCTTACGCGGCAAGGGCTGCGGCGCCACATGCTGGCGACGCGGATCGTGCCATGCAACGCCTCTGCCGCCGGCGCCATGCCTTGGAGCGGTGCGCTCGCGGCGCTGGATGCGGTCCTGCCCGAGTCTGCGGACCAGGGCGTCTGCGCGACGGTGGTTCTCTCCAACCACTTCACGCGCTATGCCATGGTGCCGTGGAGCGATGAGTTGAGCGACGAAACTGAGGAGCTCTCCTATGCGCGGCATACGTTCGGCGAGATCTACGGGCGCGACGAAAGCGAATGGGAAGTGCGCATCAGCCCGGGCGGGAGCGGCAAGCCGCAACTTGCCAGCGCTGTGGACGCTGGTTTGCTGGCCGCGCTGCGCGAAATGTTCGGGCGGCGGCGAGTTAGCCTGGGTTCGGTCCGGCCGCACCTGATGGTGGCCTGTAATGCATGCCGTGGCGTGTTGCGTACACGGTCGGCCTGGTTGGCTCTGGTCGAGCAGGGAAACCTGTGCCTCGCGCTGCTGCAGGGCGGCCAGTTGTCGTGGGTGCGCACGATGAGGACCAGCGACCAGTGGCACAAGGAATTGCCGTTCCTCCTCAACCGTGAGGCACTTGTCGCCAATATCGAAGTGTCTACCGATGAAGTGCTGTTGTGGGTGCCGGACCAGCAGCGTGTTCCGGTCGTCGCCGACGGGCGCTGGAAGGTTGAGCATCTGCAGCCGGCGCGGATGCCGAGGGTTGGGGAGAAGATCGACTCCCGTTTTGCCATGTACATGAGCGATTGATGCCGTGAATATTCTGCACCTGGACTATCAGCAGAATCTGGCGCTCCGTTGGGCGGGGCCGCTGCTGCTCGCGGTGGCAATGGGCGGCCTGGCGCTGGCGACCCTGTATTACCTCGATCTGAATGCCAGGGCCGCCAACTGGGAAGATCGCCTGGAGCAAGCCGCACGCAGCCAGGGCATATTCACTCCTGCGAGCTCGGCAGGGCAACGCGAATCCGGGAACGTGGCGGCGGAAGTGGCGCGCGCGAATGAAGTGCTGAACAAGCTCACTCTGCCCTGGAATGAGCTGTTCGGCGCGGTGGAGACTGCCGCAGGCAAGGACATCGCGCTGCTGGCCATGGAGCCGGATAGGAAGAAGCAGCAAGTGAAGATCAGCGGCGAGGCCAGGAACTTCGCGGCTTTGCTGGATTATCTCACCCGCTTGGAGGAGCAGGCGGTTTTTGGGCCGGTCTATCTTCAGGGTCACCAGGTGCAGCAAAAGGATCCGGACCGGCCGGTGCGCTTCTCTTTGCTTGCCGTTTGGAGGGAAAAATCGTGAGGCGCGTGGCACAAGCCGCGTTCGGCCAGTTCGAACGGTCCGGGGGAATCCTCTTGCGGGGGGCGTTGCGCCGGATATTGCGGCGCTGGCTGCGCATCCTCGGCAAACCGGGGGTAATCGCCATCGGGATCCTGGTCATGTGTCCGTCCTTCTATTTTTCTGCGATCGTCCCGGCACGGGAACGTCTGGAAGTGGCCCAGCGGGGAGCGCTTTCGCTGCACGAGCAGATCCGGCACGTCAGCGAATCGCTCGGGGGCGCCCGGCACACGCTGCCCGGGCAGCTTGCAGAGTTCTACCGCATCTTCCCCGAGGAGCGAACCGCGCCGAACTGGCTGGGCAAACTCTCGACTCTGGCCATGAAGAACGGCCTCGCACTGAACGACGGCGAATACAAGGTGATACGCGACGAACGCGTGCGGCTGATGCGTTTTCAGATGGTGCTGCCGGTGAAAGGCGAGTACCGGAGGATACGCAGATTTCTTGCTGCGTTACCGGCGGAAATTCCCGTCGTTGCGCTGGAGAACGTTCAGTTCAGCCGTCAGCACGTCGGCGATCCCGGCGTGGAAGCGCAGATCACGCTGACGCTTTACCTGGAGCAGACATCGTGAAGCTGCTGCGGCGAAATGTCGGCAGGTGGGCGGTGCTCGGCATTGTGTCCGCAGCCATCGTTATGGCGGCTACGCCGGGAGAGGACGCTACCGCAAATGTGGCACGCACCAAATTGCAGATTCAGGACAAGGCAGCGCCCGCCGAGGCTGCACAAGCAGGTCAGCGCCCTGTGGCGCTGCACGTGGAGCTGGAGCGCCTGACGCGGTCGCAGCCGGCGGAGCTCCGGGTCGGCGGAGCATTTAACGCCACATCCTGGTATGAGCCGCCGCCCCCGCCGCCGCCGCCGCCGCCCGCTCCGCCGCCGGTCCCCACCGCTCCGCCGCTGCCGTTCACCTATCTCGGGCGCTATGAGGATGCCGTGACGCGATTGACCATCCTGGTCAAGGGGGAGCGCGTGTACACCGTCGCTGCGGGGGATGTGATCGAAAATACCTACCGTGTCGAGCGTGTCACTTCCGGCATGGTGGAGTTGACCTACCTGCCGTTGAACATCAAACAGACGCTGGTTACCGGCGGTGCCCTATGAGCGAGCGGGCACATTTTTTCCACCTTCAGAAGGGGTGCGCGACATGCATGTGATCTGGTTCGGATTCAGGCGCAAGGTGGGATTGCTGTTGCTGGTCGCGGCGACCCTGGCGGGCTGCGCCGCGCAACGGCTGCACTCGGACGGCATGGATCTGCTGGAGGAAGGCCGCGTGGAGGAGGGGCTGGCCAAGCTGGAACTGGCCAGCAAGGCAGAACCGGACAACACATCCTACCGCCGGGACTGGTTGCGCCAGCGCGAGCAGGTGAGCAACCGCCTGCTGACGGCGGCCAACAACGAGCGCGCCTCCGGGCGCCGGGAACCGGCGCAGGCGCTTTACGGACGCGTCCTGGCGATCGATCCCGGCAACAGCAGGGCCTCGCGGGGACTTGAAGAACTCGCTGCGGACAAGCGCCACGATGCGCTGATCGAGCAGGCGCGCAGCCTGCTCAAGAAGAACGATCTGGAGGCGGCGCGCGCGGCACTCAAGCCCGTGCTCGTGGAGAGCCCGAGGCACGGGCAGGCCCTGCTGCTGCAGCGCCAGCTCGACGAGCTGGCCGCCAAGGCACTGCTGGGGGAGCCGGCGCTCAGGGCGAAATTCAAGAAGCCGGTCACGCTGCAGTTCCGCGACGCCAACCTGAAGCTTGTGTTCGAGGCGCTGTCGCGCACCAGCGGCATCAACGTGCTGCTGGACAAGGATGTCAGGCCGGATATCAAGACCTCGATCTTTGTCCAGGATGTCTCGGTGGAGGATGCGATCGACCTGATCCTGCTGCAGAGTCAGCTGGAGAAGAAGATCGTCAGCGACAACACCGTGTTCATCTACCCGAACACGCCGGCCAAGCTGAAGGTCTACCAGGATCTCAAGATCCGCAGCTTCCATCTCACCAACGCCGACCCGAAACAGATGCTGACCATGCTAAAGACCCTGCTCAAGACCAAGGACATCTTCGTGCACGAGAAGACCAACTCGCTGGTGATGCGGGACACGCCGGAGGCGATCCGTCTGGCCGAGAGGATGGTGATGGACCAGGATATCGCCGATCCCGAAGTGATGCTGGAAGTGGAGGTGCTCGAGATCAGCCGTTCGCGCCTGTCCGAGATCGGCATCAAGTTCCCCAGCCAGTTGACGCTCACCGCGCCCGGCGCCGATGCCGACACCGGCCCGACGCTGGAGGCGCTGAAGCACATCAATGCGAACAACATCCTGACCAGTCCGCCGCTGGCCGTCACGCTCAATATGCTGCTGCAGGACACCGACACCAACCTGCTCGCCAGCCCGCGCATCCGCGCGCGCAACCGCGAGAAGGCCAAGATCATGATCGGCGACCGCGTGCCGGTCATCACCAACGCGGTGACGCCGGTGACGACCGGCAGCCCGGTCATCACCGGCAGCGTGCAGTACCTGGATGTCGGCCTCAAGCTTGAGGTCGAGCCCGAGATCCATCTCGACAACGATGTCGCTATCAAGATCAACCTGGAAGTCAGCTCCATCATCAAGGAGGTGGAGAACAAGGTGTCCGGCACGTTGTCGTACCAGGTCGGCACGCGCAATGCCTCGACCGTGCTGCGCCTGCGTGATGGCGAAACGCAGATCCTGGCCGGCCTCATCAATGACGAGGACCGCAACACCGCCAACAAGGTGCCGGGTCTGGGGCAACTGCCCCTGCTCGGGCGCCTGTTCGCCAGCCACAAGGACAACGGCAGCAAGACGGAGATCGTGCTTTCCATCACGCCGCACATCGTCGGCAGCAACCGGCTGCCGGACGCGCGGGTGATGGAGTACTGGTCCGGCACCGAATCCAGCCTGCGCAGCGATCCGCTGCTGCTGAAACCGTTTGGCGTCGTCGCCCTCGGCAGCGGCGCTTCCGCTGCGCAGCCGACGCGAGCCGCGGCGCCGACGCCGGCAGCCGTGGCGAACCCGCCGCTGGCATTTTCCTGGGCCGGGCCGAGCCAGGCCAAGGTCGGCGACGTGATCAGCGTGACCCTCAATACCCGGGCGCAGCAGGGCGTGAACGGTCTCGGCTTCCTGGTCGGCTTCGATCCGGCCGTGCTCAAGGCGACCGATGTCGCCGAGGGAGACTTCATGCGTCAGGGTGACCAGCCCTCGAACTTCACCAAGACGATAGACCAGGCCGGCGGCCAGATATTGGTCGACCTGAAGGGGGCGGCGCCCGGCGGCGAGGGCAGCGTCGTCACGCTGACATTTGAGGTGACGGCAGCCACGGCGCGCTCGCCGCTCGTGCTCAGCCGCATCAGTCCCTCCGGCACGGCGGGCGAGGCGCTGACGTTCACGGCGCCGGTGCCCCATTTCGTGGCGGTCGCGCAATGACGAAGCCGGCCGCAAACGGGTTCACGCTCATCGAGCTGGTCATCTCGGTAGCCATCGTCGGGCTGCTGGCCTCGGTGGTGCTGCCGCTCGCCGAACTGTCGGTGCAGCGCGGCAAGGAGCACGAGTTGCGTCTGGCGTTGCGCGAGATCCGCAGCGCACTGGACGCGTACAAGCAGGCGGTGGACGAGGGGCGCATTGCGCACTCGGTGATCAGGTCGGGCTATCCCGCCTCGCTGCAGGCGCTGGTGGACGGCGCGCCCGATGCCGGCAGTCCGGACGGCAAGGGGCGTCTCTTTTTCCTGCGGCGCATCCCGCGTGACCCGATGGTCGCGGACCTGGAGCTGGCGGCCGCGGAGACCTGGGGCACGCGCAGCTACGAGAGCAGCGCCGATGCGCCGGAAGCGGGAGAGGATGTGTTCGACGTGTATTCGCTTTCGGCCGGGATCGGCATGAACGGCGTTCCCTACCGGGACTGGTGAGGAGCGGGTGCCGATGAACAGCCACGAGACAAAGGGATTCACGCTGATCGAACTGCTGGTGGTCATGGCGATCATCGCGACCCTGCTCACGATCGCGGTGCCACGCTATTTCCACAGCGTGGAAAAGTCCAGGGAGGCGGTGTTGCTGCAGAATCTCGCGCTGACGCGGGAGGCGCTGGACAAGTTCTACGGCGATAACGGCCGCTACCCCGAGCGGCTGGAGGATCTGGTCAGCAAGAAGTATCTGCGCAGTCTGCCGGCGGACCCCTTTACCGGCAACGCCACTTCGTGGCTGATCGTTCCGCCCGAGACGGCGGACAAGGGCGGGGTGTTCGATATCCGGAGCGGCGCGCCCGGCAACGCGCGCGACGGCTCCGCCTACCGGGACTGGTGATGCGGCGCGACTGTCGCGACATGTGCGGGAAGAGGCTGCGCACGGGACGGCCGGGGCGGGCAGGTGGTTTTACCTATTTCGGCCTGCTGCTCATTGTCGTTATCATGGGCGTGGCGCTGGTGGCCGCCGGGGAGGTTTGGCACACTGCGCTGCAGCGCGAGAAGGAGCGGGAGCTGCTGTTTGTCGGCAACCAGTTCCGCCAGGCGCTCGATGGCTACTACACGCATACGCCCGGCCAGGAGCGGCGCTATCCGCTGAGGCTGGAGGACCTGCTCAAGGACCCGCGCCAACCGTCGACGCAGCGCTACCTGCGCCGGATCTACCGGGATCCCGTGAGCGGCGGCGAGCAGTGGGGTTTGATCCGGGGCGCGGATGGCGAGATATACGGCGTGCACAGTCTGTCCGAGGAAGAGCCGATCAAGAAGGGCAACTTCAGCCTCGTCGACAAGCCTTTCGAGGGCAGGACAAAATACGCGGACTGGGTGTTCATGCATGTCCCCGGCCAGCGTGCAACAGCTTCGTCGCAGGGGCGGTGATGTTCAACCATGAAAAGCCGGAGGTCAAAATGATAGAGAAGAAGCGCGTGCTGATAGTCGAAGACCATACTTTGCTGAGAGCCGGCCTCAGGGCTTTACTGGCGCAGGATCCGGAGATCGAAATCGTCGGGGAGGCGAACAACGGCCATGACGCCGTGCAGATGATAGGCACGCTGTCGCCGCACCTGGTGCTGACCGACCTGTCCATGCCGGGCATGAACGGGATCGAGGCCATCGTGGACATCAAGCGGCGCTATCCCGGAGTACACGTGCTGGTGCTGACCGTGCACAAGACGGACGAGTATATCCACGAGAGTCTGCGCGCCGGCGCCGACGGCTATATCCTGAAGGATGCCTCGCACGACGAGCTGCGCATCGCGATCCGCAGCGTGCTCAACGGCAAGACCTACCTGAGCCCGGACATCTCGGCCAAGGTGATCAACGGCTACCTCGGCACGGACAAGGCGAGCACCCCGATGAGCACCTGGGATACGCTGACCCACCGCGAGCGCGAGGTGCTGAAGCTGGTGGCGGAGGGGCACCCGAACAAATATATCGCGGATTATTTCTGCCTCAGCATCAAGACGGTGGAGAAGCACCGTTCCAACCTGATGAAGAAGCTCGATCTGCACAACGCGTCGATGCTGACCGCCTATGCGATCGAGAAGGGGTTGATCGCCACCTAGCGCCGGCGCTGCGCGGCCGGGTTCAGGCGGCGCGTGCCCAGGACGAGCGCAGCATGACCCAGCCGGCGTTCTCCAGCGTGGTCGAGAAGGTGCCGCCGGACAAGGCGGTGCGCTCCTTCACTTCGGCAAAACGGAATTGCGGCACGGCGCCGGGATCGAAGCGGACGATGCCGGCCGCCGTGCGTTGCGTCGTCGGCGCGTCGCCGATGACGAGGTGGATCATGTCGTCGGCCAGGTGCAGCATGAAGCGGATCTGGTCGGTGTTCGAATATTTGGCGATGTTCCTGAATGCGGACTCGATGATGCGGTAGATCTCGATCTTCAGGTGCGCGGGGATCACGCTTTCCGCCAGCGCGATCTCGCGCTGGACACGGATCTCCGGGTGCGTCTGCTCGAATTCCCGGCAGAACCAGTTGAGGGTAGGCAGCAGGCCCAGGTCGTCGAGGCTGGCGGGGCGCAGTTCGGTCGCGATGCTGCGCACCTCCTGGATGGCGCTCTGTAACACCGGCACGATGGATTCCAGCGGCGGCGCGCTCGCTCCGGAGATCGTCGCCAGCGCCTTGCTCTCCATGTTGATCTTGATCGCGCTCAGGGTCTGCGCCAGCCCCTCGTGCAGGTCGGTCGCGATCTTCTTCTTGTTGAGCTCCTCGCCTTTCAGCAGGCGCCGGGAAAGGATCTCGAGCGATGAAGTCCGGTCCAGGATGGTCCGGTGCTGGCTGTCGATGATGTTCCTGGCGTGGCGCACGATGAAGTACAGCACGGCATACAACAATGCCAGGATCAGTTCGGCTCCCACCAGAAAAAGCAGCAGTACCCGGTCGTTCTCCTCGATCAGGTGGCTCATGTCGGTATGGGTCTCGAACACCCCGAGCACGGTACCGCCAGGCTCGCTGCGGACCGGGATATAGGTGTGCATCTGATTGTCTGTGGTGTTCGTTCCGGCAAAACGGTTGAACAGGTCGCGGAACACCATGGAACTGGCGGCGTTGCCGTCCAGCGCCGCCAGGAAATCCGGATCGTCGTAATGCCAGGCCGGGATCGGTCCGGCCTTGGTCGCGAAGGCCAGCGTGCCGTCGCGCGCATAGACCCAGATGCCGTTCACGGAGGTGTCCTGCGCCATCCGGTGCAGATGCGTCGCCATCGCGGCAGGCAGGCCAGCCACGCTCTTGTCGCGGGCGAGGTGGTCCGCGAGCTCGGGGCCGACGGAATTCAGCGCCATCTGCGCCACGGCCTGGCTGTTGCTTCTTGCCAGATGCTCGATCCAGTGCAGGGTCATTTGCCGGTAAAACAGGGTGAGCAGCGCCGCAGTGGCGAAGATCATGATGAAGCTGGTCAAGGCATAGAAACGCAGTAGTTTGAACATGTCGCTCCCGCTGTCCTCAGGTGGCTCGTTACCGCCACTTTGCAGCGCATCGCCCGGGCGGACAAGCCGGAATTACTGTTTTCACTGTATTGAAATGCACATATTTCATGCCTACCCTGCGGGCGCAACCATGGGCAACAGCCATCCACGCGGAGGGAACCATGAAACCATTGCGACGCACCCACCTGTGGCCGGCGCTTGCGGCCTTCGCGCTGTGCTGGCTCTGTCTGCTGCATCCTGCGCTGGCCGACGTCTATGCCTATACCGCCAGCGACGGCACGGTGAACCTGAGCAACGTGCCGGCGCATGATGACTACACCGTTCTGATCGCCGCACCGGTTGCCCTCCTTCCCGACACGACGCCGGCCGCGAGCGGCAAGGCGCCGGCGAAGCGCCCCGGCAAGGCTGATTACGAACTGGTGGTCGGCGAGGTCGCCAGAACCTACGGTCTGGAAAGCGCACTGCTGCACGCCGTGATCTCGGTGGAATCGCGTTACCGCCCGCGGGCCGTTTCGCGCAGGGGGGCGGCGGGCCTGATGCAGCTCATGCCGGCCATCGCGCGCCACTACGGCGTGGCCGACCCGCTGGACCCGGTGCAGAATCTGCACGGCGGCGCCAAATACCTGCGCCACCTGCTGAAACGCTACGACAACGACGTCAGTCTGGCGCTGGCCGCCTACAACGCCGGCGAGACCGCCGTCGCCAGACACGGCCGGCAGATCCCGCCCTTCCGCGAGACGACGAACTATGTGCCGCGCGTGCTGGGGTTCTACCGCAAGTACCGCGCGGAGGCGTTCTAGTGCGTGCCGCGTGATGCGACCGGCCGCCGCGTCAGACCTTCGCGTGCGACTTGGATTTTCTGCCCGGTGCCGCCGGCGGGATGAATCCGGCGAGTCGGCACTTCATCCCTTCGATCCGCTCGCCCCGCTCGTAGCGGATGGAATGGCACGCCATCACCTCCCTTCTGGCGGCCAGTTCTGTCAGGCGCGCATGTACGGCAGCGAGCGGGAGCCCCAGCGCCTCGGCGATCTCCGTATCGAGCTGCTCGCCATGCGTCTTCAGGTAGTGCAGGATATCTTTCATGGTTTCTTTACCACGGCTACTGCACGGAGGGCTAATGTACAGCGGAATCGACCGGAACAGGACGAAATACATCGGGGCCGGGAACTGCGCCGCGATTCGGACGATGTCGCGGATGATCCGCGTAACCACAAAGGATGCGCCATGCACAGGAAACGACAGCAGGGACAGAGCACACTCGGGCTGCTGGCGGTGCTCGCGTTCGGCGCGGGCGCCGCCCTCGCGGACGAGAACAGCCGCACCACGCTGAGTGCCGGATACGATTTCAGTTCGGGAGAATACGGCACCGCCACGACGACCGACATTGCCACGCTGGCGCTGAGCGCTCTGCACGAGCGCGGTCCGTGGGCGCTGAAGCTGACCGTGCCCTACCTGCAGGTCACCGGCGACGGCAGCGTGCTGGCCAGCGGCAGAGGCAGGCGCGCGACGACCGTCGCTGCGACCACGCGCACGACGAACTCCGGACTGGGCGACGTGATGGCGATGGTGAGCTACCAGCTGCATTCATCCGACGATCAGGCTAGCGGCCTCGCTGTGGCCGGGCGGGTCAAGTTCGGCACGGCCAACAAGACGCTGGGCACCGGCAAGAACGATTATGCCGCGCAACTGTACGGCTATCACGCATTGGGCGATTTCACGCCCAGTCTCGTCCTCGGCTACGAGGTATTGGGGAGTTCGGCGGAAGTGCCGCTGGATGACGTGTACTACGGCACAGCGGTGGGCGACTATCGCTTCGGCGAACTGAGCAATGGCGGGATCGAATACCGTTATGTGCAAAGGGCATCGGCCACCGCCGCGGAACGACGCGAACTGGTCCTCTACGTTAACCGCGAGATAAGGCGGGATACCTTCCTGCGCGCTTATCTGCTGCAAGGCTATGCGGACGGCAGCCCCGATTCCGGCTTCGGGATTGCCATTTCAGCTGGGTACTAAGGAAGCGCTCCGTTCGCCCTGAGCCTGTCGAAGGGCTCGTTGGGTAACACGCTGAATGTCAGGCATCCTCCGTTCATGGTTCGGCAAAGCCTTTAGTCCTGAGCGAAGTCGAAGGATCACCACGAACGGAGAAATAAATCAGTGCCTTCCCGGAAATTTCAAAGCGGAACGCAGCCCGCAGGTCAGGGAATCTCCGCGTCCGGCATGCGGTCGAGGATGACGATGGTCTTGGCGAGCATGCCGCGCGCTTCGCGGTGGCGGTCGTAGTACCTTGGGTTGGGCACCATGGCGGCGAGTTTGGCGGCCTGCTCTGCGCTCAACTGCGCAGCGCTGACGCCGAAGTAATGCCGCGCCGCCGCTTCTGCGCCGAACACGCCGTCACCCCACTCGATGATGTTCAGGTAAATCTCGAAGATGCGCTGCTTGTCCATCACGGCTTCCAGCATCAGCGTGATGAGCGCCTCCTCGCCCTTGCGCCACGGCGTGCGCTTGGTGGAGAGAAACAGGTTTTTCGCCAGCTGCTGGCTGATGGTGGAGCCGCCCGCGACGATCTTGCCCTTCTTCAGGTTCTTCTCGTAGGCCTTGGCGATGCCTTCCCAGTCGAAGCCTTCGTGATCGACGAAGCGCGCATCTTCGGCGGCGATGAGCGCGCGCTTCAGGTTGCCGGAGATCTTCTTGTACGGGACCCACTTGTGCTTTAGCCCGGCCTTGGGGTTCTTGTCCTGCATCACCTCCAGACGGTCTTCCATGAAGGCGCTGGTCGCGGGATTGAACTTGATCCACCAGCAGATGTGGGCGAACAGCCACAGTTGATACAACACCAGCAGGGCGAACAGACCGAGCAGGATGCGCCAGAACAGGCCTTTCACTTTCTTCATTTGCGCAACGCTGCAAGCACGGATTTGGTATCGGGGTGCACACCGCGCCACAAATCGAAGGCCACGGCAGCCTGTTCCACCAGCATGCCCAGGCCGTCGGCGACGATGGCCGCGCCGTGACGGCTGGCATAGGCCATGAACGGCGTCTCGCGTCCGTACATCATGTCGTAGGCCAGCGCGCCCGGTTTGAACAAGCCTTCCGGTAGCGGCGGCAGTTCGTCGCGCAGCCCACTGGAAGTCGCGTTGATGACGATGTCATAGCTGCGGCCCGGCAGGTCCTCATAGCGGCGCGTGCGCACCGAGCAGGGGCCTTCGAACTCCTTGACCAGCGCCTGCGCCTTCTCCATGTTGCGGTTGGCGACCTCGATGCTGACGCCGGTATTGAACAACGGCCACATCACGCCGGCCGCAGCCCCGCCCGCACCGAGCAGAAGCACGTCTTTCCACATCATCTCGATGCCGAGGTTCTGCTGAATGTCGAGCACAAGGCCCGGGCCGTCGGTGTTGGTGCCGAGTATCTTGCCGTCGCGGAAGATCAGGGTATTGACCGCCTTGGCATCTAGCGCACGCTGTCCCAGTTCGTCGCAGAGCTGGTAGGCCTCGAACTTGAACGGCACCGTCACGTTGCAGCCCCTGTAGCCCTCGGCACGCAGGCGCTGCACGGTCGCGGCGAAGCCGTCCAGCGGCGCCTCGATGGCTTCGTAGCTCATGTCCTGCCCGGTCTGTTCGGCGAACAGTTTGTGGATGAGCGGGGACTTGCTGTGCGAAACGGGGTTGCCGAGAACGGCGTACTTGTCGGTCATTGCAGTAGTTCTGAGTCTGGGGGGCGGATTATAACTTCATGCGGCCTTCAGCATTAGGTCCTCAGTCCAGAATCCGACCGGCAGTATGACATGCGCTTCCGTTTCGCCCGTCGTACCACGCGGTGCTGCGCATAGAATTTGAACACAACCCCATCCCGGTTTTTATCATTGACACTATTCAAACACTTCTCGTAAAGTTCGACCGACTTGCAGATTTCCCCCCTGCACTTCGCACCACGGTGCAAGGAAGACGGTGAGGATTCCCGGAACAGGAGCTGCGCAAGTTGAAGATGCGCGCACAGGCGGGCTGAATTGTTAGCGGTACAGATGTTCAGCAAAGGGGATGCACATGATTGCAGGTCACCCAAAATGTTTTTTGTCAACGCGACATCAAGTATTGTCTGGCATACAGTACGCAGCTTGGTTTTCCGCAGCAACAAGATTTCATACCGTAGCGATATTGTCACAGCCTGCGTACCTCGCCTACGGCGTGGCACTGGCTTCCCCGGTTCGTCCCATTCGTCTCAAGGCTCAGCACGTGCGCCTCAAGTTTTGCCGCACAAAATCGTCTAACAAATCACAGGTGGAACAATGAAAAATTGTATCGATAGATTTCGGACTGCCGCAGCGCTGTTCTTTGTTGTCGCCCTGTTGGCCGGGTGTGGCGGGGGAGAGGGCGACACCGCCCCTGTCGCCAATGCCGGCAGCAACCAGAACGTAACGACAGGTGCACTGGTCACACTCGACGGCAGCGCCAGTTCCGATGCAAACGGCGATCCGCTGACCTATAGCTGGACATTGACCAGCAAGCCTACGGGCAGCACTGCGACATTGACCGGCGCCACGACGGTTGCGCCCACGTTCACGGCGGACGTGGATGGAACCTATATTGCCTCATTGGTCGTGAATGATGGCGCGATGAACAGCGAGCCGGCGACGGTGAGTATCGTTGCTTATCCGGCGGGATATGTTGCGCAGGGCGGTCTGATCTGGATGCCGGTGACTTCCTCGGATACATGGCCGAATGCCGACGCTTATTGCACCGGTTTCAGTATCAACGGCCAGAGTGGCTGGCGCATGCCGACACGGCTCGAATTGAGTGCGCTATATGCGAGCGGAGCGATGAACGGTCAGGGGTGGGTGTTGCAGGGCACGTGGTCTTCCACCCCGTACAATCCCGGCTACCATTACTTCATCGACCTGCACTATGGCACCGATACCTGGATGCCCGACTTGGCCAGTATCGCCATCTCGTGCGTCCACTAGAGCCTCGCCCCTGAAGGCGGAAGGCGCACGCGCGGAGAAGATGCGCGAGGAACACCTGACCAGGCTGCACGACAGACGAAACTTCACCGCGCGCCAGGAAGCGGCTTGGAACAACTTCGCCGCGAGCAGTCCTGCCCCGTCGGTGTTCGCGCCGAGGATCTGGCCGTTCCTCAGTCCTCAGTTCTGAATCAGATCGGCAATACGACATCCACCTGCAATCCACCCGCCGGATGGTTGGTCAGCGTCAGCTCGCCGTTGTGGCGCAGCACGATGTTGCGCGCGATAGAGAGGCCGAGCCCGGTGCCGCCGGTCGCGCGCGAGCGCGAATGCTCGATGCGGTAGAACGGGGTGAACACCCGCTCCAGCAGCTGCGGCGGGATACCGGGACCGAAGTCGCGGATGCGGATGCGGCAGCCGCGCGTATCGCGGGAGAGCGAGACCTCGGCGTGTTGGCCATATTTCACCGCGTTGTCGAGCAGGTTGGAGAGCGCGCGGCGCAAGGCCAGTGGTTGCGCCTGCAATTGCACGGCGCAACGCTCGGCATATTCGACTGGCTGCCCTGCCTCGACCGCATCGCTGCACAGGCTATCCAGCAACGAATCGAGATCCAGCAGTTGTACCGGCTCGCCGTTGTCCAGGCTGCGCGCCAGTTCCAGACCCTCCTGCAGCATCTGCTGCATGGCCTGCATGTCGCCGACCAGCTTGTTGCGCAGCGCCTCGTCCGGCAATTTCTCCAGGCGCAGGCGCAGGCGCGTCAGCGGCGTCTGCAGGTCGTGGGAGATGGCGGCCAGCATGCCGGTGCGCTCACGCACGTCCTCGTAGATGCGTTTCTGCATGCGGTTGAACGCGCGCGTGGCGGCGCGCACCTCGCTGCTGCCCTGTTCCGGCAGCGGCTCGCCGGCGCGCGCGATGTCGAGCTTGTCGGCGGCATCGGCCAACTGGCGCAAGGGTTTGGTAGCGATGCGCGCCACCAGCCAGGCCAGCAGGCCGATGCACAGTGCAAACACCAGCAGGGCGAGCGGTGTCGGCGGGGTGTAGGCGGGCTCGCGCATCGGCGGCATCGGGATGGTCAGCAGCACCGCGCTGCCGTCCTCCAGGGTGAGACGCACGCGCTGGCATAGCGGCGGTGCGGGCCCGCGCCGGGGGCGTTCCCATTCGCCATCATGGCAGGCGCGTCGGTCCGGCAGTTCTGCCTCGACGCGCACATCGTCAATGCGGCGTTGCAGTATCTTTTCCAGCAGGCGGTCGCGTCCGGCGAAGGGCGGCGCATCGCCGCGATCCAGCCGACCGCGTATGCCCATGCCGTGCGGCGCACGCAGGAAATCGGCCCGCGCCGACGGCGGCATGTCCTGCAGCGATTCCACCAGGTCCTCGATCTCGCCGGCCAGATGATGGGCGCGCACGCGCTCGAACATCTCGCTCTGCCTGCCATGGGTGAACAGGATGGTGGCGGCGGCGGTCGCGATGATGCCGACCACCAGGATCAGGAACAGACGGCCATGCATGGAACGGAAGATCGCGAACATCTCAGCTGCTTCGCTTCACGGTGGAGACCAGCAGATATCCCTCGTTGCGCAGCGTCTTGATGAGTTTCGGCGCGCGCGCATCGTCGCCGAGTTTCTGGCGCAGGCGGCTGATGTGCAGGTCGATGGAGCGGTCGAGCGGGTCGGTCTCGCGGCCCTGTGTCAGCGTCAGCAACTGGTCGCGGCTGAGCGCGCGGTTGGGGCGTTCCAGCAGCGCCTTGAGCAGGCGATACTCGCCGCCGGAGAGCACGACCACCAATCCGGCGCCGTTCTGCAACTGGCGCGTGGTCTCGTCCAGCGTCCAGTCGGCGAACTGCCATTTCGTTGCGACGGGCGAGGCTGCATGCGTCGGCGCATGGCTGCGGCGCAGCACGTTGCGGATGCGCACCAGCAGTTCGCGCGGCTCGAACGGTTTGCACAGATAGTCGTCGGCGCCCATCTCCAGGCCCAGGATGCGGTCCAGCGGTGCGCTGCGCGCGGTGAGCATGATCACCGGGATGGTCGAACGCGCGCGCAGGTCGCGGCACAGGGTCAGGCCGTCGCTGCCGGGCAGGGTGAGGTCGAGCACGATCAGGTCGATGGGGGCGGTGTCGAGCACCTGCTGCATCGCCGCCCCGTCCTGCGCGGTGCTGACATGCCAGCCCTGCTCGCCGAGGTAGTCGGCCAGCAGGCTGCGGATGTCCGCATCGTCATCCACGATGAGGATGTGCGGCGAGGGGGTGGCGGTGTTCATGGGGCGGACATTACAACGAAATGCGCAGGTGCGGGCAATCGATACAAATCCGTACAAATCCGGCCGCTCCCGACATATGCCGGATACACGCGGCGGGTTAAATGGGCACCGTGCTGAAGGCACATCACTTAACCCACAAGGAGAAAGAACATGAGCAAGACAGTGAAGATAATGTTGGCCGGTGCAGCGATTCTCGCGCTTTCGGCGGGCGCCCATGCGCGCGGCGGCGATTGCAGCTTCGGCGACGGCCCGATGATGGGCGACATGAAGTCCGAGCGCATGGAGAAGATGCGCGAGAAACATCTGGCAGCGCTGCACGACAAGCTGAAACTCGACGCGCAACAGGAAACAGCCTGGAAGAAGTTCGCCGCGAGCGCGCCGATGGGCGGAAAGATGGAGCGTCCGGATCCGGAAGAGATGGAGAAGCTGAACGCGCCGCAACGCATGGAGAAAGGCCTGGAGCGGATGCGCACGATGGAGAAAAAGATGGCCGAGCACTTGGCTGTGCTGAAGGAATTCTACGCGGTGCTGACGCCGGAACAGCAAAAGACCTTCGACGACCGGATGCCGTCGCATGGTGATCGCGGTTTTCGCCACGGCAGATAAGCTGCGCAAACGGAACGGCTCCACCCGTATCGTGTTCGCCTGAAGCGAGGCGCCGGTTCGCGGCGGAGCGCGACATCCGAAAGCCGGACCATGAAGATCCAACGCAACTAAAAGCAGATGCAGGTGCTGAAAGTCGTCCTGGCGGACGCCAAGTAGGGCCGCTCAGCTCAGCGCGCCGCAGGCTGCGGCATCAGGGCCAGCGCGTACACGCCGGGACTGATCTGCGGGCCGATGTGATGCAGCAATTCGTTCAGCTCCGCCGCCGCCGCGCCGGGCGCGGCCTGCGCGGTGCCGTTGATGCGCATGCCGCCCGCCCGGTCGAAGCGGCCTGTTCCGCCCAGTTGCAGTTTTCCCGCAAGCGTGGAGAGTTGCGCATCCACGGCCGGGCCGTTGCCCTGCAGCACGATGCGGTAATCGCCCAGGGGGCGTATCGCCGAAAGCCCCGATGCGGCACGCATCCAGGTCACGTCGATCTGTCCGCTCAAGCCGGTCGCATCCAGCGCCAGATGTTCGCTGCGCGCGTCGAGCACGCCCTGCAACTGATAGGGCCCCAGTTGCGGCGCGACGAGTTCGAGGGCCGAAGCGGGCAGGGCGATATGCAGGCCGTCGATGTCGACATGTCCGGAGAAGGGAATGTGGCGCACCGTCATCGGCGCCGCATCGTTCGTCTGCACCTGCATTGATGCATCGAACAGGTTCATCTGCCAGCGGTAGCTGCCGAGCGTCTGGAAGCGCGATCTGCTCTTCAGCAGCGCCACGCCGGAGCCATGCCACAGGCTGCCCTGTGTCTGCGCGAGCGACAGCATGCCGCCGCTGGCGCGATCGAGCGCATAACCCATCAGCGAGGCGGGCGCAAATACGAGCAATCCGGCGAAGAACATGGTGCCGAACGCCAGCGCCAGCAGCACGCGGCGCAGGGTCACAGATCCGCCCCGTTGGTGAGCGTGGCCTGCATCCTGACCATGCCCGGTTCGGGCGAGGCGACCAGCATGGCGGACGCCACGCGGATGTGCTGGGTCTGCTCCAGCGCATGCTGCCATTGCAGCCACTGCGCGAAAGCGATGCTCTCGGCGCTGATGCGCACGCTGTTCTGTTCGCCCGGCACGACCAGCAGCGGCAGGTTGGCGGCCTGCGCCGATTTTTCCACAGCGGTCTTCAGGGCATCGCCGTCCAGCACCGCGAGCTGCGGCTGCTGGCGCAGCGACTGCGCCTGGCCGGCGAGTGCCTGCATCTGGTCGGCCTGCGCGCGCAGTTGCGGCAGCGCCGCCTGCAACCTGGGAAGCGCGTCATGCGCGGGCTGCCACAGCAAGCCGTAGGCCAGCAGCGGCAACAGCACCCAGGCGCCGCGCGTCACGGTCTTCTGTTCGCTGGCGCTCAGGGTATCCCAGTGCTGGGTCTTCAGTCTGGCGATCATTTTCTTCATCGCGCACCTCCTGCCGCCACGCGCAGCTGCACCGACATGGCGCCACCGGCATCCTGCGTATCCGTCACCTGTGCGACCAGCCCGGTCTCGGCGACGCGCTGGCGCAGCCTGTCGAGCGCGGAAGCGCCGGCCAGTGTCATTTCGATGTCCAGCTTGCCGTCGTCATAGCGCAGTGTGCGCAGGGTGCTGCCGGGAACGCTGCTCATCGCGGCGGAGAATTTTTCCAGCAGCGGCGAAAAATCCCCATCGTCGCTGGCACCCGCCGCGTGGCGCAGGCGCGCCAAGTTGCGCCGCATCTGCAGCGGTGCATCGACGACGACGGCATCGGCGCCGAAGGTCTCGCGGAAAGTCTCGGTCATGCCGCTCACCAACTGGCGTTTCTCCTGCGCGAGCAGTGCCCATTCCAGGTTGGTGATCGTCACTTCCACGCCGAACAGCAGCAGCGCCGCCATCAGTGCCGGGCGCAGCCACGGCAGGAACTCACTGACGCGCGGCGGCGGGGCGAACTTGCCCCACAGCAGGTTGGGTGCTTCGGCGGGGATCTCCGCCTTGCGCCAGTCGAAACTCTGTTTCTCGCAGATGACGGGAACCTTGATGCCCCAGTTCGGTGATTGCACCTCGCTGCCGAGCGCGAACAGCCGCAACGCGGCGGGCGCATCCTGTTGCAGGCGCAGCTGCAGCGCGACCGGCGCGCGTGTGTCGCTGCCGCTGTCCAGCGCGCCGCCCAGGCTGTGCGCCGTCGCCAGGAAACCCTGCGTGCCGTCCCACGCCACGCTCCACTCGTTGGCGCGCGCCGGCAACAGACAGAACTCCGGCACGATGCGGCGCACGCGCACCTTGGCAGCGGCGCTGGCGGCGAGGAAGCGCGCCAGCCAGCCTTTGTTCAGCGTGTACAGCACGGTGCGTCCGTCCGGCAGCTTTGCGCCGGGCGTGACATGCGCTTCGCTCACGTCGTCGATCAATGCGTCTTCGAGGGCGAACGGCAGCGCCGTCTCCAGTTTGCTGCGCCTGATCCTGGGCAGGACGGCGGTCGTCGCCAGCACGCGCCCGGCGGAGACGATCACGGTCGCCTCGTCGCATTGCGGCATCGCCGCCAGATTGCCCGTGCCGGATTCGCGCACGCTGCCGGCATCGTCGAGCAGCGCCCAGGCACAGGGCGAGGCGGCATCCTGCCAGTGTGACGTGAGGTAGATGCGCAGTTTCATTGCAGGCTCTTTCTGACCTGTATCGACCAGTTGCCGCCGCGTTTCAGCAGCGCGTGTGCCGCCGAAGCGCCGTCGCCCTGGGTGGCATATCCGGTCACCATGAAATACTGGCTGTTTACGCTGAGGTTCATGAGTCCTTCCCGCGGCACATTGCCCGGCAGTTGCTGCAAAAAATCCGTCGTATTCTGGAATGGCGCCGTTTTGATCCGTACCGCGATCTGCCGCGCATCCTGCAGGGTTAGTCCCGGCAGGGCGGCCATCAACACTTCCGGCGGCGCAAAGTTCACATTCAGCGCCGTGTTCGATTCCGGCAGCACGCTCACATAAGGCTGCAGCCGCTTGATGATGCCGGCATCGAAACCTTTTACCCACGCCAGCTCGCCGATGTCGGAGAGCGGGCGGTTGGCGCAGCGATGGGGCTGGGCGAGATTCAGGTAGTACTCGTCTTCGGCGCCGTTCGCCGACAACTCGCTGTTCGCATCCATCCAGTCCGCCAGCGTGCCACCTAGTTCCTGCGGCAGCTCCAGTGCGGCGAGCAGGCGCTGCAAACGCGCCAGGTCGGGCGCGCTCGCCGCGCCGTTGCGCACCAGATTGTTCAGGTTGAACAGGCCCTGCTGGTCGTAGATGACGCCCTGCACCTCGCCGCCTTCCACCGGGATGGCGGGCAGTTTCAGCGCCCACATCTCCTTGCCGTGATCATATTGGTTCGCCGCCGCATCGTCCGCCAGCACCGCACGCGCCCAGTCGATGCCCGCTTCGGCGATGCGCCGCGCCTGCGCCCGGTCGCGCCCGTTCTCCACTGCGCGCTGCCAGAACCCCTGCTGCTGCGCCATGAACGCGGCAATGGTGGTTGCCATGGCCACGATCAGCAGCACCATCACCAAGGCCACGCCGCGTTGTGTTCCGGTCTTCATATTATGCGCGTAACACCAAGGCCGTTCGTGGTACACCCGCAAGGGGTGGGCCGTGGCTGTAAGGGGCATACGCCCCAACAGCACACGCTCAGCCTGTCGAACCATGAATGGCCCTTCGACTGGCCCAGGGCGAACGGCGTCGGATATAGGGCAATTTTGTCTCATTTCAGCGAGAAGAACCTGGTTAGTCTCTCCCCGCTCTTCAATACCAGCTCAACCTCCACCCCCTTGGGTAGCGGCGTATCGGGCTGCAAGGGCGGCCACTGTTGTTCCCAAGTCAGGCGGCTGCCCAAGTGGCGCACGTTGAATTCGCTCACGTCATCCAGCACCGCATCCACCGCCGGCGCATTGTACGGGGCACTATCCAGCGCGGTCCAGCGCAACAGCTCCAGCCGGTTCTGGCGCAGCCGGTAGCCGATGCGCTGCGGCGGCAACGGTGCACCGTCGGCATCGAAGCCGCCGTTGCGCGTGAACGCCAGCTGCACATCTTCCAGACTGCCGGTGGCCGAAGGCGTGCCCATCCAGGCAGGGGCCTCCGCCCCGTTCGCCGTGCGTACTCGCCGGTCCAACGCCTGCGCCACCTCGCCGTCCAGGCGCGCGAAGAAACGCTCCAGCGCCTGCCACTTGCGCGTCTCCTGATCGACATGCGCGCGCGTCTCGGTCACCGCATTCAGCCCGCGATAGGCGGTGACCGCCAGCAGCGCGAACACGAACAGCGCGACGAGCAGTTCGACGAGGGTGAAGCCGGAGCTGTCTTTAGGAGGCGTATTCAAATGGGCAATCGGCAGAAAACCGCATGGGTGCGTGGCCGTCCGTCCGCGGGGAACGGCCGGCCATGCTTGTTAGCGCGTCAGGCTGAGGCTGGCCGAGCTGGTCGTCGCGGAACACCCGACCAGGCTGATGCACGTCCCGCTCATGGGTGTTCCGTTGACAATGGCGTTGACCACCCCGGCACTGCTGATGGCCACGCTGATCAGATAGTAGAAGGACTGGGTCCTGGTGCCGCTGGTCGTGCTGGTGATGGTGCAGGTCAGGTCCTGCCTGACCGATCCGGTACCGCTCGTGACCGTCATGGTGACGGGCGGCTGGTTGCAGGTCACGGTCTCATTAATCCCGGCGACCGGGATGTCCGCAGGGTTGGTGTAAGACACCGTCCAGCTGCCATCGTATTCCGTGCCCTGTCCGGTTCCGCCGTCGCCAAAACAGCCTGTCAGAGCTACAGGAATGACCAATGCCAAAATCAAGCCAGTCTTGAAACGCATTTTCCTTGCTCCTTTGAGGTGTTGGGGGGGGCGATGTCCACGATACAAACGCATCCGTCAGTACGGCTGAGTGTAATGGACTTTATATGATCGGAAAAGGTGGCTGACTCACTCAATTCTTGGTCCAAATCACGAAATGCATTCGTTATCTCGAGAACTGCACCACGTAACCCGTCAACTCGCGCAGCGTGTGTTTCGCATCGTCCGGCGCATACACGCTGACGACGATGCGGCGCATCATGGGGTTCGGGGTGGCGATAATCTCTTCCTGCCACGGATAGGTTTGTCCCGCCTGGGCTTCTTCGCCTGATTGGATGCCGGGTGGCAGCCAGTCGCCGCGTGCCTGATGCAGCGCCAACCGGTTCTGCGCCACCCAGTCGGCGATGACCCGGGTGCGCAATGCTTCGACATGATGGATGCTGGAGCCGGCCGTGCGCGATACGGCGGCCATGGCGATCGCGAGAATGAAGAGGGCGACGAGGACTTCGAGCAGGGTGAAGCCGGTTTGTTTTACTCTCCCTCCCCCTTGCAGGGGGAGGGGCGGGGTGGGGGTAGACTTGGCGATGACCTTCCGAGCCAACCCCCATCCTAGCCTTCCACCCGCGAGGGGTACGCCGCCAGACGCTCGACCTTCGGTCGGTCTTGGCGCAGCCCCTGCAAGGGGGAAGGAACGGTTTTCTATTGGTGCGTTCACGGCAGTTTCCCCGCCACCACTTCCACCTTGCCCAGCCCGTTGCCGACGATGTCGGCAATCAGTTCGCTGCTACGCAGGCTCACGCGAAAATCCTTCGCAGACAACTCGGGGCTGAGCACGACGAGTGCGCCCGGCTCGATGCGGCGTCCGTTGAAGCTGACCTCGCCTACGGTCACCGCCTGCGGCAGGGTGCGCGGGTGCAGCAGGTTGTCGCGCTCGATGCGCTCCCACTCGCCTTCCTTCGTGCGGCTCCAGAAACGATAACTGTTGCCGGTGCCCGACCAGGCCAGCGGTTGTCCGCCTGCCTGCGATGCCATCGTGCCGTTCTCCATGAGAAAGGCGAGGCGCTGCGATTCCTCGCGCAGCACGGATTGTGCGGTCGGCATCAGGTTAAGCGTCACTACCGTGAGCATAATGCTGGCGACGACCAGCGCCACCAGCATCTCCAGCAGAGTGAAGCCGCGCGCGATGCTATGAGTGAAAGAAATAGCCCGTTCGGCCTGAGCTTGTCGAAGGCCATGAGGTCGTTCATGTTTCGAGAGTCTCAACACGAACGGAGTTCTTCCCAGGTTGTTTTAGTCCTGCCACGACCCGATATCGGCGTCGTTGCCCTCACCGCCGCTGGCACGGTCCGCGCCGAAGCTGAACACGTCGATCTGGCCATGCACGCCGGGCTGCAGGTACTGGTAAGGCGTGCCCCACGGATCTTTCGGCACGCGGTCCAGATAGCCTTCGCTCTTCCAGTTGGCCGGAATGGGTTCAATGGTGGGCTTCTTCACCAGCGCTGCCAACCCCTGTTCGGTGCTGGGATAGCGGCCGTTGTCGAGCTTATAGAGATTGAGCGCCTGGCTGACGGTGGCGATGTCCGACTTGGCGGCGGTGATGCGCGCCTCGTCCGGACGGCTCATCACTTTGGGCACGACCAGCGCGGCCAGCACGCCGATAATGAGGATGACGACCATCACTTCGATCAGGGTGAAACCGAGATTGCTTCTATTTTTCATGGCATTTCTTCCTTGGCAATATCACATCAACTGATTAACAAAACCGTTCGCTCACTTCACCATCTGGTTCATCTGGATGATCGGCAGCAATATCGCCAGCACGATCAGCAGCACCACCGCGCCCATGAACAAAATCAGCAGCGGTTCCAGGATGGAAGTGAGCGCGGTGGTGAAGCCGGACACTTCCTGCGTCTGCTGTTTGGCGACGCGGTCCAGCATGGTGTCGAGGCGGCCGCTCTGTTCGCCGCTGGCGATGAGGTGCACCAGCACCGGCGGGAACAGGCCGGAGGCGGCCAGTGCACGGCTCAGCGTCACGCCTTCGCGCACTTTCGCGGCGGCGTCTTCCAGCGCGCGGCGCATCGGCAGGTTGTTGACCACACCGCAGGCGGCGTTGAGCGCGGTAAGCAGACCGACGCCGCTGCCGACCAGGATAGACAACGTGCTCGCCATGCGCGCGGTGTTGCTGCCGCGGATCAGCTTGCCGACGATGGGCAGGCGCAACAGCTTGAGATGGAACTGATGCCGTATCGATTCGTTTTGCAATGCGCGTTGCACGGCGAAACCGCCGATGACGAAGAGGGCGATGAGGTAGAGCCATGCCGCG